>JAKSVJ010000172.1 GCA_024408015.1 Clostridia bacterium | reverse complement strand
ATGTCATTGAAAAGGAGTTTTCATTCATAATGATTATGAAAGTTAAATAGTTATGCCACAAATTCTTGTTAAATCCATAGGCTGTGGCAAGATCGAGTATGCGCTTAATTTGAGCATATATTCTTCCTATAAGCTCATCTTTTGGACATGTTTTATTATCATAGTCCTTAAATACTGCGCATAACTCTTCCAAAATACTATTTTCGCCTAAATCACTATATAAAATTAGTTTGGCTACTTCATTGTACATTTTATCACCTTAGAATTATTATTTTACTTCTACTCTCCAACCGTATTTATCTTCAAGTTTGCCAAGTTGGATGCCAGTTACTGTATCATATAGCATTTGACATACTTTACCAATTGAACCATCGCCGATAGTCATAACATCATCCTTGTAACGAAGCTTACCAACTGGAGATACAACAGCTGCTGTACCAGTACCAAATACTTCTTCGAGTTTGCCTGATTTTTGTGCTTCAAGAAGTTCATCAACTGAAATCTGACGTTCTTCAACTGGAATGCCTTTATCTTTACAAATCTGGATAACTGAGTTACGAGTAATACCAGGAAGAATACTACCATTAAGAGCTGGTGTTACAATCTTGCCATCAATCTTAAACATGATGTTCATTGAACCAACTTCTTCAATGTATTTACGATGAACACCATCAAGCCACAATACCTGAGAATAGTTATCGTTGTGTGCTTTAACTTGACCTGCTAGTGAACAAGCATAGTTACCACCAGTTTTTGCAAAGCCCATACCACCTTTAACAGCACGTACATAGTCGTCTTCAATCCAAATACCTACTGGTTCAAGACCACTTGAATAATATGCGCCACTTGGTGAGAGAATTACCATAAACAAATATGTCTTTGATGGAGCAACACCAAGGAATTCATCTGTTGCGATAATGAATGGACGAATATAGAGTGATGTTCCTGGCTCTGTTGGAATCCAATCTTCATCAACCTTTACAACAGCTTTAACAGCCTGAACAAAGTCTTCTTCTGGAAGATATGGGATACAAAGTCTCTTATTTGTTTCATTTGTTCTCTTTGCATTCATATCTGGTCTAAACAAATAGTTCTTGCCATCAACACCTTTATATGCCTTAAGTCCTTCGAACATTTCCTGTCCATAGTGGAATACCATCGCAGATGGAGCAAGTGAAAGATTGTGGTATGGCTCAATTCTAGGATCATGCCAACCCTTACCTTCTGTATAGTTCATGATGAACATATGATCTGTGAAAATCTTACCAAAGCCTAATGCACCTGTTGGTTTTTGTTTTGGTTCAGTGGTTCTATATATTTTAATATCAAGCATTTAGCTCACCTCAAATTCTAGAAATTATTTCCTTAGTCATTTCGCTTGTAGAAACTGGTGTCTCGCCTCTAGCTATATCAGCTGTGCGAATACCTGCTGCAAGTGTTTCATTAACCGCATTATCAATACTGTCTGCTTCTTTAGACAAGTTGAATGAATATCTAAGCATCATTGATGCTGAAAGTATAGTTGCGATTGGATTTGCTATACCTTTACCTGCAATATCAGGAGCGGAACCGTGAATTGGCTCATACAAACCACACTTGCCGCTTCCCAAAGATGATGATGCCAAAAGTCCAATAGAACCTGTAATCTGTGAAGCTTCATCAGAAAGAATGTCACCAAACATGTTTGATGTCAAAACTACGTCAAATCTTGAAGGATCACGAACCAATTGCATTGCTGCATTATCAACCAACATATCAGATACTTCAACATCAGGATATTCAGCTGCAATTCTATGAACTGTTTCTCTCCAAAGTCTAGATGTCTCAAGAACGTTTGCTTTGTCTATACTTACAACATTCTTACGACGCTTTTGAGCTGTTTCAAAAGCAACTCTAGCGATTCTTTCGATTTCCATAACAGAATATGCTTCAGTATCATAAGCTTCAGGGCCATATTTTCCGTCTCTTCTGCCTCTTTCACCAAAGTAAATTCCGCCTGTAAGTTCTCTGACAATAACAAGGTCAAAGCCTTTGTCTACTATGTCAGGTCTTAATGTGCATGCTTCTTTGAGAGCATCGTAAATCTTAGCAGGTCTCAAGTTTGTGAACAAGCCAAGTTCTGCTCTAAGTCCAAGCAATGCTTTTTCTGGTCTAATATTGCCAGGGAGTGTATCCCATTTTGGTCCGCCTACTGCACCAAGAAGTACACTATCTGAGTTCTTACATCCGTCTATAGTTTCCTGTGTTAGAGGAACACCATACGCATCAATAGAACATCCACCAGCTAAATATGAAGTGAATGAAAATTCATGTCCATATTTCTTACCGATAGCATTTAATACTTCAACTGCACTGTCAACAATTTCTGGTCCAATGCCATCACCCTTTACAAGAGCTATATTACATTTCATTTTAACCCTCCTTAGCTTGTCTAGCCTTCATATAGTTAAACAAACCACCCTTTTCAATTATGTTATTAATAAATTCCGGGAAAGGATTTGCCTGGAATTTTTCACCAGTTGTTTTGTCAGTTATAACACCTGTGGCAAAATCAACTTCAACATCGTCTCCATCGTTGATCTTTTCAGCTGCTTCAGGACATTCCAAAATAGGAAAACCTATGTTGATTGCATTACGATAGAAAATTCTTGCAAATGAACTTGCGATTACGCAAGAAATACCACTTGCTCTAATAGAGATTGGAGCATGTTCTCTTGATGAACCACAACCAAAGTTGCTAAGTCCAACCATAATATCGCCTTTGCCAACTTTTTTTGCAAAGTTAGCATCAATATCTTCCATACAATGCTTTGCCAATTCTTCTGGTGCAGGGTTATTAAGATAACGAGCAGGAATAATTACATCTGTATCAATATTGTTTCCAAATTTAAAAACTCTTGCCATCTTATTTCACCTCCGCTAAATTTTCTGGTAACTCAACAGCTCCGCAAACAGCAGAAGCTGCAGCTATATATGGGCTAGCTAAAACAACTTCGCTCTCCACATGACCCATACGACCAACAAAGTTTCTGTTTGTTGTTGTAACAGCTCTCTCACCTTCGCACATACATCCCATATGTCCACCAAGACAAGGTCCACATGTTGGAGTTGAAACAGCACAACCAGCATTAATAAATATTTCTACAAGTCCTTCTTTCATGGCTTGCATATATACATCTTGAGTAGCTGGAATAACAATACATCTTACTCCATTTGCTACTTTTCTGCCATTGAGAATTTCTGCTGCTGCTCTAAGGTCTGAAATTCTACCATTAGTACATGAACCGATGACTACTTGATCGATATGAAGTCCTCTAACCTCTTCGGCTGTTTTCGTATTTGATGGAAGATGTGGAAGAGATACTGTTGGCTCTAATGTATCGAGGTCG
>JAKSVJ010000171.1 GCA_024408015.1 Clostridia bacterium | reverse complement strand
TATTGTAGAATACACACATCCAAAAGCTATGAACGGAATCAAGTAGATTTCAATTAACACTCACAGAGAGTTGCCGGTCGGTGCAAGGCAATAGGTTGTTGACTTTGAATACTATCCGGGAGCTGCATTCGAACGCATTATTGCATAAGAAATGACGGTGGCGATCGTAAATACGCGAACACGTAAAAGTGCTCATTAAGGCATCATTTGTGAGAATGATGTGAAGCAGAGTGGTATCACGATAAAAATCGTCTCTGTATCTTCGGATACAGAGATTTTTTTATAAAAAATTATTCAAGGAGAATTACTATGAATATTAAAAGACTCATCGCAATCGCAATGGTTGTATGTATGATTGCTAGTATGCTCGTACTTGGCACATCATGTGGAAAAGAAGAAGACAAAACATACGTAGTAGGTATTTGTCAGCTTATCGAACACCCAGCTCTTGACGCTGCTACTGAAGGTTTCAAACAGGCTCTCAAAGACAAACTCGGTGACAAAGTTACATTTGATGAACAGAACGCTTCAGGTGAACAGTCACTTTGTGCTTCAATTGTAAACAGCTTTGTAGCTGCAAACGTTGACCTTATCATGGCTAATGCTACACCAGCTCTTCAAGCTGCAGCTAAAGCTACAAAGAAGATCCCAGTACTTGGTACATCTATCACAGAATACGGTGTTGCTCTTGGTATTGAAGGGTTCACAGGTACAGTAGGTGGTAACATTTCTGGTACATCTGACCTTGCTCCTCTTAAGGATCAGGCTGCTATGATTTTGGAACTCGTTCCAACAGCTAAGAAAGTTGCTCTTATTTACTGCTCAACAGAACCTAACTCAAAATATCAGGTAGAAGTTGTTAAAGCTGAACTTGAAAGCAAAGGCATCACAGCTGAACTCTACTCATTCAGTGAATCAAACGACATGCCAACAGTATGTCAGAACGCTTGTGCTGCTGCTGACGCTATCTATGTTCCTACAGATAACACAGTTGCTTCTAACACAGGTATCCTTAATGCTATCGCTCTTCAGAACAATGTTCCTGTAATCGCAGGTGAAGAGGGTATCATGGACGGTTGTGGTATCGCTGCTCTTTCTATCAGCTACTACGATCTTGGTTACAAGACAGGTGAAATGGCTGCTGAAATCCTTACAGGCAAAGCAGACATCGCAACTATGCCAATCGCTTACGCTCCAGCTACAAAGAAATATAACCCAACAATCTGTGATAAACTCGGTATCACAATTCCTGAAGGTTATGTAGCTTCTGGCAACTAATCAATTATATTAAAAAATAATATTTTTTGACGGTTGGATGGCTATAAAAATAGCCATCCCAATTGTCGTTTATTAGAGGTATACATGTTTTTTCAAATCTTTTTGAATTCTCTCCCTGGAATTATTGTTCAAGGCTTGATGTGGGGAATCATGGCGATTGGTGTATATATAACTTTCAGAATACTTGATATCGCAGACCTTTCTGTCGATGGTACAGTAAGTACTGGTGGCGCGGTATGTGTTATCTTGGTATGTTCTGGTGTTAATGTGTGGATTGCAATGCTTGTTGCGACAATCGTCGGACTATTAGCCGGTCTTGTTACTGGTATCTTGCACGTATTCTTGGGTATTCCAGCAATTCTTGCGGGAATTTTAACTCAATTGTCATTGTTCTCAGTTAACCTTATCATTATGAAGGGCTCAAATATAGCAATTCCTTACGCAATTGATGTTCCATTCTCACGTTTGTTTGCTGATTTTTCAGACACTCCAATATATAAAAACTCAGTTGTATTATCACTTTTAGTAACTCTTGTAGTTGTATTCTTCCTTTACTGGTTCTTTGGAACCGAATTCGGATGCTCAATCAGAGCAACAGGATGCAATGAAAAAATGTCTAAAGCACAAGGTATCAACACAGATTTGAATAAGATTATTGGTCTTGTTCTATCAAATGGTATCGTTGCACTTGCAGGTGCTATGATTGCACAGCTTGATGGTGCTGCGGACATCAACAAAGGTAGAGGTGCTATCGTTATTGGTCTTGCATCAGTAATTATTGGTGAAACGTTATTTGGTAAGTTGTTAAAAGGCAATTTTGCTTTAAAACTTCTTCAAGTTTCACTTGGTGGTATAGTTTACTTTATTGTTTACCAAATCGCAATTCAACTTAAATTTAACACAGAGCTTTTGAAGATGATTTCTGCTATCATCGTTGCAATATTCCTCGGTGTACCATTCCTTAGAGAAAAATATTTCTCAAGGCCAAAGGTAAAGGAGGATAAAAAATGTTAGAAATTAAGAATATAACAAAGGTTTTCAATGCAAAGACAGTAAATGAGAAAGTTGCATTGGACAACGTATCCTTAACACTTAACGATGGTGATTTTGTAACAATTATTGGTGGTAATGGCGCAGGTAAGAGTACTCTATTGAATGCAATTGCAGGCACATATAGACCAGATGCTGGTAAAATCATTATTGATGGCAAAGATGTAACAAAGTTTTCAGAACATAAAAGAGCTAAATTCCTTGGAAGAGTATTCCAAGACCCTATGATGGGAACAGCCGCTAGCATGCAAATCGATGAAAACCTTGCACTTGCTTCTAGAAGAGGTAAAGTTAGAGGTCTAAAATGGGGTATTACTAAGGCTGAAAGAGAACAGTACAAAGAAGCATTAAAGGAGCTCGGCCTTGGACTTGAAGATCGTATTACAACAAAGATAGGTCTTCTTTCTGGTGGTCAGCGCCAGGCAGTTACATTGCTTATGGCTTCTATTAATAAACCACAAGTATTGCTTCTCGATGAGCATACAGCTGCTCTTGACCCTAAAACAGCTGCAAAGGTTCTTGAAATTTCAGATAAAATCATTAGTGAACATAAACTAACAGCACTAATGGTTACTCATAATATGAACCACGCCATTGAATATGGTAATAGACTTATTATGATGAATGCCGGAAAGATTATTCTTGATATTTCTGGTGAAGCTAAGAAGAACTTAACTGTTGATGAGCTTTTAAGACAGTTCAATAATATATCTGGCGAGCAATTTGCTAACGATAGAGCACTTCTATCAAAGTAAATCAGGTACGTATTCATAGAAAAATAGAGAATGGCACGGTTTTATCCGTGCCATTTAGTTCTGTCAATTATTTCAGTTATTTCAGCATTAATAGCTTTAACTTGATCATGGAGTTCTTTTGCTGACATTCTAACAGCACCATTACCCCAAACAATAAGTTGTTCTTGATAGTCGGATGTTGCAACTTTAACAGCATATTGACTAGCTAGCTCGTAGGATGCTCGCTCTATGTATGAGTCAGCAGTTTCGGCCTCTTTGGTATATATAACTGTTATGCCACCAACTTTTTCAACAGTTCTTAGTTTTCCTGGTACTCT
>JAKSVJ010000170.1 GCA_024408015.1 Clostridia bacterium | reverse complement strand
GCTTGTCAATGCATCAAGAAGCATCTGAGCGTCGTTTCCAACAAAACCTGCATGATATGTATTAGCACCTGCTTTTGCAAGAGCTACAGATTGATTAAGACCTTTACCTCCACAAAATTGTTCGCGCTTAATTGATGAAAGTGTTTCACCTGGAGCCACGAAATGTGGTGTTGAATATACAAGGTCAATATTTAATGATCCAAAGTTTAATATTTTCATACGTAAATTTCCTTTACCTCAATAAAAATCTAGATGTCATCGCGAATTTCACGCATTTTAGCATCTGTACCGCCGGCCCATGTGACAGCCATTCCTGACACAACACTTCCCGTTTCCATAGCTTTTTTTAATGAATAACCTTTTGAAATACCATAAAGCATTCCTGCAGAATATGCATCTCCCGCTCCGCAAGCATCTCTAAAGTCGCCTTTATTTTGAATGCCAATTGATATGACTTCATTGCTATTTGACTCCATGCCAATGCTGCCTCTATTTCCAAGAGTTACAACCATTCCGCATTTGACTTTATCATGTAAATACTCAAGTGCTTTTAATTCATCATCAAGACCACTTAAGCTTTTGGCTTCTTCTTCATTGACTTTAAGATAACTTACTCGTCTTAAGAAAGTCTCCCCTTCTTCTGGCATTGTAGCACCATATCCAGTATCAAGGCTTAATACTTTTCCGTATTTTTCGCATATCTTATCAATACCGTAGTGCACGCAATATCCAAGGAATGTATGAACAATGTCACATTCCTTTATGGCCTTCTCTATCTCATCTTTATCAAAAGGAGAAGTTTTGCCATAATACGAAGCGAAGCATCTGTCACTATTTGTACTCATAACAGCGGAAACTGCTGTTCTTGAGCCTTTTATAACAGGTGTTCCAACAAGCTTTACATTTGCGTCAATTAATGCTTTTGTAATGTATTGTCCAAGGTCATCATCACCAATTCTTGTAAGAAATGATACATCGCCTCCAAGGTATCCAATATCACATGGAGTATTAGCACCTCCACCTGACTTTATTGTAAAGTCATCGCCATATATCTCTTCACCAAGGTTTGGTATTCTCGGAAGGTTTGTGAATATGAGGTCACAACAACTTTCCGAAATGCATAATATCTTTTTCATATTAGTTCCATTCGCCAATCCATTTTTTTTTTTTTTTTGTATATACTTCAACAAGTTGTTTTGCAATATCATAATCCATAACAAGTGGATGTATCATTAAAGCTTCAATAGCGGCCTTCTTTGACTTTTTCATAACAGCTTCGATTGTTAACTTCTCGTAGCGCTTAATTGTCTTCATAAGGCTTAGATTTGACTCAGGAATCTCTTCTTTTGTAAATGTCATAGGTCTTGTTCCCTTGTCATCGATAATACATGTTATCTCAACAACATCATCGTCTGCCATACCAGGAATAGCGCCTCTGTTTGGAACACTTATTGCAAGATCTATTGGTTTTCCTGTTTTTTGAGCTTTGATATAATTAAACACAATTCCGGCATAGCCTTCATATATTTCTGTAACTTCTCTTGATTCTGATAGTTCATCAATACCAAGCTCATCGACATTGATTTCTTCAAGTTTAACTTTCTTGTCTCCAAGTTCTTTTGACATATATGTGCTCTCTCTACGATGCATATAGTCTCTATAGATATCAAGACAAACCTGTGGTTCTTTATCAATATCGTGTTTTAATAGTTCTGCCATCATTTCTTTGTTGTTTCGGCAGATAAATTCTCCTCTTGACTCTTCTTCGTTTAAAAGATTTTCAAGAGCGCGTTTTCTGTGATAGAAGTAATATAGATATCCATTTGGAATCTCTCTTAGTCTTCTTATCAAGTCTCTATCAAAATATGCGAATTGATGGAAGTTTTGAATGAATGCTTCACTTTCCATAAGCTTTGGAAGAACATTCTTTCCACCAATTTCAACATAGTTTGCCCATGAGAGATGGTTTAGTCCGTAAACCTTAACTAAAAGGTCTGACGCGTTAACTTTTAGAGCATTTGCACAGTCAATCTTAATTCCTGTTGCGTTATCGCAAATACCGATAATATTATCGTATCCTGCATCATATAATGCTTGTGTTACAAGTCCTGATGGATTTGTAAAGTTAAATACAGGAGCGTTTGGCTTTGCATACTTACGAATGATAGACATGTATTCTATCATAGTTGGGATAGTTCTTATAGCATAAGAGAACCCGCCAGCACCTGTTGTTTCCTGACCGATAACACCAAGATTTAGCGCAAGTCTTTCGTCTTTAGTTCTTGCCTCATCCTGTCCTGCCCTGACAGTTGTAACAACATAGTCAGCATCTTTAATAGCCTCAATGCTGTCTTCAGTTAATGTGACTTTAAGATCGCATCCTTTTGACTCACAAAGGTATTTTGCAATGCCTCCAAAATATTTAAGTTTTACCGAGTCATTGTCCATGACTGCAACTTCTTCAATTTCCATCTCCTTATAGAACGCCATAAGGGATTCTATGAAGTAATATGTGCGAACACTACCGCCGCCAATAAGAGTTAATTTCTTTCCCATACTATTTTATTAATAATTCCAATACTCTCTTTTTAAATTCATCAACCTTAACATCTGTTGCAACAAGTACATCATTACCTGCACCCCAGTCGCAATCAATTGTAAGGCCTCTTGTGTTTTGTCCACTTGTTTCAATCAAAATCTTCTTGTTTTCGAAAGTCAATATGTCATCCCAGATGAGAACAGACATTGCAAGCGGGTCATGAAGAATTGGCATATATCCAAAGTTCTTCTTAAAGATTTCCATCATTTCAGCAAGAGTTTCAGCTCTCACATTTCCTGCGTTCTTAACATAGTCAATATCAGCTTGACTAAATTGACAACGATTAGTTACATCAAGGCCTATCATTGTGATTTTAGCGCCAGATTCAAAAACGATTCTAGCAGCTTCTGGGTCACAAACAATGTTCCATTCTGGGTGAGCTTTTGTAACCTGACCACCCATCATTATAATATTCAACTTTGATGCAATATGTGGAGCTTTTGCAAGAGCGATACCTAGGTTTGTTAAAGGACCGATTGCAACAATAATTAAATCTTCAATTGTCTCAACAGCGTGGATTATATAATCAGCTGCGTGAGGCATTTTTTCACCCTTGTATTCACCATAATCTGGTGAGCTTGGTGGGATGCGATTTTCATCCCACCAGCCAATCAAAGGTTTTTCAGCACCGGTACATACAGGTATATCGTCTCTTCCGTATGTGTTTAGAAGTTTTTTTGTAACTCCTGCACGCCATGCATTAGCTAGATATACATTTGTAATACCTACAATTTCGATACTAGGAGTATTGAGAGCCATGGCAAGTGCCAAAGCATCATCAACATCTCCGCCAATATCTGTATCAATGAGAATTTTCTTCTTTGTTTCCATTGTATTTCCCTATTAGATTGAAAGTTCGT
>JAKSVJ010000017.1 GCA_024408015.1 Clostridia bacterium | reverse complement strand
ATTAAATAACCTAGTCTCCATCCTGTGACAGAAAATGTTTTAGACAAAGAATTACAAGTAATTGTGTTATCAAACATTCCCTCAATAGATGACATGTATGTGTGCTTATATGGCTCATATACTAAATGTTCATACACTTCGTCAGTAACAACATATGCATCATATTTTACGGCAAGTTTACCAATTTCTTCAAGCTCTTCTCTTGTAAACACTTTTCCGCAAGGGTTAGATGGGTTACAAACAATAATCGCTTTTGCACCCTGCTTAAAGCCGTCTTCTACTAGATTAATATCGAAATTATATTCCGGCGGTACAAGTGGAATAAATATTGGTTTTGCTCCACTCAAAATAGCATCTGCTCCATAGTTTTCATAAAATGGAGAAAAGACCATAACCTTATCACCAGGATTACATATTGTCATCATGGCACACATCATAGCTTCAGTTCCGCCACATGTTATAACTATTTCTGTGTCTGGATTAACCTTTCTTCCAATTGCTTTTCCTTGTTTTTCAGCAAGAGCTTCTCTAATATTGTCTGCGCCAAAAGTTATTGAATACTGGTGTGGGCCATCGTAAGCAACTTTGCTTAATGCGTCAAGAATTGGTTTTGGTGGGTCAAAATCAGGAAAACCTTGTGAGAGATTAAGCGCACCATATTCATCACTGATTCTAGTCATTCGACGTATTACAGAATCAGTAAATGTTTGAACTCTATCACTAATTTGTGGCATTGCTATTTTCCTTCTTTTTCCAATTTTCTAAGATATGTGCTCAATGCACTAAGTCCTTCAATAAGCTCTGTTGTGTCACTAGCATAACCAACTCTAAAGCTATTTGGCTCTTCAAAACAATCTCCCGGTGTTACAAAAGCACCACATTCATCATACATTCTCTTACAAAAATCATATGATGGCATATCATAATCATAGTATATCAATGCCGTAGTACCTGCCTGTGGTTTTGTATAATGAACTCTTGGCTCACTTTCAGTCCATTTATCAAGTATTTCAAGGTTTGTTCTAACCATCTGTCTACTTCTATTGAGAATTACATCTTTATTCTTTAAAGCAACCCCTGCTACAAGTTCATCAAACATACCACAACTAATAAGGTTGTAGTCTCTATGTGACATACATGATCTTATGACGGATGTATCATGTGTGGCAATCCAACCAAGTCTTAGTCCTGCTAAAGAGAACACCTTTGACATACTACTAATAGAAATTCCCTTTTCATAAAGATCTACAATGGACTCGCACCATTCATCATTTTGAGTTAAATGACGGTATACTTCGTCGCATAATACATAAGCGCCAACACTTCTTGCAATATCAACTATCTTTAGCATTAAATCTTTGCTCATTAATGCACCAGTTGGGTTGTTTGGGTTATTAATGCATATGAGTTTTGTGTCTGGAGTAACAAGTTGTTTAAGTTCATCAAGATCAGGCAAATAATCATTTTCTTGCTTCAACTTCATAATATGAAGATCCGCACCATAACTCTCTGGAATTGAGTACAACTGTTGATATGTAGGCATAATACTAATGACTCTATCACCAGGCTCAATTATAGAATAAAAAATATGATGATTTGCGCCCGCAGCACCATGTGTTGGTATAACTTCTTCTGGTTTTATGGTTTTGTAAAGGCCACATATTCCTTCTTTGAAAGTCAAATCGCCCTCTATTGCACCATAAGTTAATCTTTTGCTTTTGAAATCATTCCAAAAAGCGTTTTCGTCTTCACCTGTCATTTTGAAAAATTCATTTAATGTAATTGAATAAACACAAGTTTCAGCTATGTTATATTTAGCACCATCTTCGTAAGCATTCATCCATTCTTCAACTTTAAAAGGTTTAATTTCCACATCTACCTCATCTTTTAATTATTAGAACATTTTTCTGCATCAATTGCCAAAACAAACATAAGCACATATAATGCATTTTGGGGGTCACAAACATCAATAACGTATGTATCTGACCAATGTAGTAATTCTTTTGAAATGTCCGCTATCTTTTCATTGTTGACCCCGTATATTGAGTAATCCCATTGCATGAAATCGCCTTCAACTCGCCAACCATTGAAATCAAAATTATATCGTGGAGAAAACAAAGAAAACTCTCGACTAATAGTTCCCATTTGAACGCCATTTACATAAATATCAAATCTAGGAAAAAAAGCAAATACCCTTTGTTGTACAGCACCAACAACTTGTCCCAAATTATCATGAACATTGAAATGATGGCCAAAAGACAGTTCGCTCTTTACAGAATACGCAACGCTTCCGTCTTCATAAAAAATATCATAACTATCAAGCCAAGAAAAAACTCTTTGTTTAAATAGTAGTTTCATCGCTCCACCTCCGTTTCATTGATTATACTTGTAAATACTGATTAGGTCAAGAAAACTTGCACAAAAAACAGTATCAAAACTCGGTTAATTTGCCAATTGAAAAAGATATGTAAAAACATTAAAATAAAACCAATATTATTAGTAAGGATTGGCCTATGAAAAAAGTATTAATTAGAGTCATTTCGTTATTGCTAGTGCTAGCTTTTTTGCCTTTAGCATCTTGTGGTGGTAATCAAGAATCTACGACTGAGCAATCAAACAATACAACAACTGAAATCACTAGTGTAACAGAGTATACAGCTCCAACGAATAGCACGACTCAAATCACAGAAATAACTGAGTCTACTACAATAGCAACTGAAGCATCTACTATTACTACTGAAACTGCTGCAACACAAACTACAGTTGAAATAATAACAACTGAAGAAACAAAAATCACCGAAGCTACAACAGTTCCAACTAGAATTGATATGACAACTGCTTCAGACTATACTCATCCAACAGAGTCTACTTTAGCTACTCCAGAAGTAACTACAACTGTTATCACAACTGAGGTGACCACAACGGAGGTTACTACAGAAATCACCACTGAACGAACAACTGTTATCACAACAACAGAGCAAACAACAACCCAAATTATCGTTCCTGTTAATACAGGTTTTGATGAAAGTAAGATTACACTCTCACTTGGTATGATGTCCGACATTCATGTCAACGCATCAAAATCAACAAATCCATCAAGAGGAGAATATCTTGACGGACAAAGTAAATTCAAAGCTGCTCTTGAACAATTAAAAGCTTTGGCTAGTTTACACGATTCAAATGGCATTGATGCTATTTGTATTGCCGGTGACTTGGCAGATTCTGGTTCAATTGCAGATTTAACTGCTGTAAAAAATGTGTATGAATCTGTTTTTGATCCATCTAAGATCCCAATGGTTGCAATCCCAGGTAACCATGATAATGCAAAAATATTTTTGAACGACTATTTTGACGTTTTGGGCAATGTGTATTTCCAAAGAGATGTAGAAAACTCATTGACTCGTGGTGGATATAGACATGTTGTTATCAATGGTTTGCATATACTCTTGCTTGATCCTTATTCATATGGCGCATCTGGCTCTATCAACTGTCCATATACTAACGACACAAAAGCTTGGCTTGATAGAACATTAAATGAAATTACCACAAGCAATCCAAACCAATATGTATTTGTTTTGACTCACCCTATGGTACAAAATACTTGCTATGGATCTGGAACAAACATTGGTACCGATGCTCCTCTTGGTGGTTTTTGGTATACAAATGACTTGACATCAATTCTATCCAAGTACCCACAAGTTGTTACATTTGGCGGACACCTACATTTCCCTATAAATGACGAACGCTCAATCATGCAAACTGCTTTCACATCTATAGGATGCGGATCAGTTAGATATATGGCAAATGAAGCTGGTAACTTTATCAACTCTCTTTCTTCTACTACTGTTGAAGATTGTGGTAAAGTTTCTTCGGGATACCTCATTCAAATAGATACTTATGGTAACATAAGAATTACAAGAATGAACTTCACAGCCAATTCAACATATAAAACACCTTGGGAACTTGTTGCTCCAAAAGATGGCAAGGTTGATTTAACCGTATATAGTTCAGCAAGATCTAATAAGAATGCACCTCCAAGAATGCTTGCTAGTTCTGTAACTGTAGATAGTTCCACAACTTCAACTGGTGCCGGAAGATATATTGTTAATTTTAATGCTGGTTCCGACGATGACCTTATTCATCACTACATCATTACATTGAAAGACAAAAACACTGGATTGGTAATTCGCGAGATGAGACTAATGACAGACTTCTACTTGCATTCACAGCCATCCGAAATGAAAAAGAATTATTCAGTCAACCTTGGCGATATCACAACTAATGGCACTTATATTGTAGCAGTTGTTGCAGAAGACTCATGGGGTGCTAGAAGCAATGAAGTAATTTATGCTTTTGAGGTTACAAACAACGCAACCCTATCATCTGATCTACCTAATCCATATGTTGATTTGAGTTTTGCAAATGGAACTGTTTCAGATAATTGTGGAAAAGTATCTTTAGTTTCCGTTAGTGCAACTGTTGGTAAAACTTCCCTTGCATTTGCTGGTAAAACAAAAACTATTGATGCATTGACTGTATCTCAGGATGGAAAGAACGCGTTGGTAAGATTCAATGGTATGAACCAAACAGCAATGACTTCATTCTATAACGATAATGATGGTTTCTCATTTGAAGCTTTGTATGTAAATAGAGCGCCTAATAGTTCACAAGGTGTATTCTGCGGAACACAACAAGGTGGACTTGGACTTGCTCAAGATGGAGATTATCCATATTTCTACATATATACTGATACAAGTAGCCTGAAACTTGTATCATCACAAAAAGCTTCAACAAACGAATTAACACATATTATTGTATCAATCATTTATGACTCAGTTACAAAAGAGACTCGTGCAACTATGTACCTAAACGGAAATGCTGTCGCAAGTAGTTCTGTTACAGGAAAACTTCGTGTTGTGCCTAGTGATACATTGTGTGGATTGCTTGCACTTGGCGCAGATATTGACAAAAATGGTACAGCTACTGACTTTAAGATGACTGACTTTTCAATTGTTAGCGCAAAAATATATGATTCGGAATTAAACTATTTACAAGCCGGGAAAGCTTTTGAAAAAGCAAAAACACTTTTTGATTAACTCTTTATTGACTACGATTCCCTTAGGGGTTCGTAGTCAATTTTTTGTCGTAATATCTTGACATTTTTTTTAAAATAGATAAAATATGTTCCATAAGGCAAGGATGTCTTCAATGTCAAACGACTATGGGGATTTCTCGCCTTTTTTATTTTTTGGTTTTTTTCGGGGGATAATATGACTAAGTATATTTTTGTTACAGGTGGTGTAGTATCTGGACTAGGAAAAGGAATAACGGCCGCTTCACTAGGACGATTACTAAAAGCTCGTGGCCTTAAAGTTGCAGCACAAAAACTTGATCCATATATTAATGTTGATCCAGGTACAATGAGCCCTTATCAACACGGTGAAGTATACGTGACTGAAGATGGAGCTGAAACCGACCTTGACTTGGGTCACTATGAAAGATTTATTGATGAAGACTTAAATAAGTTTTCTAACCTTACAACAGGTAAAGTTTATTGGAATGTATTAAATAAGGAACGTAGAGGAGAGTATCTTGGCTCTACAGTTCAAGTTATCCCTCATATAACAAACGAAATCAAAAATTTCGTATATAGTGTCGGCAAAAAAACAAATGCTGATGTAGTTATTACCGAGATAGGTGGTACAATTGGTGATATTGAAAGCCAGCCTTTTATTGAAGCTGTAAGACAGATTTCTCTAGAAGTTGGAAGAGAAAATAGTTTGTTTATTCACGTTACATTAGTTCCTTTCCTTAGAGGATCTGATGAACACAAAACAAAACCTACTCAGCACTCAGTAAAAGAATTACAAGGAATGGGTATTAACCCAAATATCATTGTTCTTAGATGTGATGAACCACTTGAAGATACAATATTTAAAAAGATTGCAATGTTTTGTAATGTTAAAGAAGACTGCGTAATAGAAAACATTACACTTCCTTCCCTTTACGCTGCTCCTCTTATGCTTGAAAAATCAAACTTTTCTAGTGTGGTTTGTAGAGAACTTGGTTTAGTTACTAAAAAGCCAGATTTAGCAGAATGGGAGGCTTTGGTATCAAGTATTGAAAACACAAGGTCTACAGTTCATATAGGTCTTGTCGGTAAATATGTTGCTCTTCATGATGCTTATCTATCTGTTGCTGAAGCACTAAGACATGCAGGTTTCTATAATGGCGTTAATGTTGATATTTCATGGGTTGACTCAGAAACAATCACTGATGAAACAGCAGATTCTATCTTAGGTGGATTTGATGGTATCATTGTTCCTGGTGGATTTGGAAGCCGTGGCATTGAAGGCATGATTACAACTGCAAAATATGCTAGAGAGCACAATAAGCCTTATTTTGGTATTTGTTTAGGCATGCAGATTGCAGTTATAGAATACGCTAGAAATGTTGCCGGTATTAAAGATGCTCATTCTGGAGAATTTGACGTTTTGTGCAAAAATAAAGTAATTGATTTTATGGCTGGTCAAAGCGATGAAATAGACAAAGGTGGAACACTTAGACTTGGCTCCTACCCATGTGAAATTAAACCTGGTACAACAATGGCTAGAAGTTATGAAACTCTCAGCATCTCTGAACGTCATCGTCATCGTTATGAATTTAACAATACATATCGTGACACTCTCACAAAAGCAGGATTGACACTTAGTGGCTTGTCTCCAAATGGTCATTTGGTTGAAACTGTTGAAATCACAGATAGACCGTTCTACGTTGGCGTTCAATATCATCCTGAATTCAAATCACGTCCAAATAGACCACATCCTTTGTTCAAAGAATTCATAAAAGCATCTATTAATTAGATTTTTGGCTCCCTAAAAATAGGGAGCCAAATTAATGGTCTTATGTTGACCATTAGTTAAAAAAGATGTATAATTGAAAATCATAATTAAAGTGAGGTTATTATGAAAAGATTATTAAGTTTATTGCTCGCGTTATTAATTACAGTCTCCTTTGTATCTTGTGGCAATGAAGTTATTGATACGAGCGCAACGACGCAAACCACTACGACACAAAGTACTACAACAAGTACTACAACAACAAGTTCTACAACTACAACAACAGAAGTTGTTCCTATCGTCGAGCCAGAGTTTAACTCTGATTTTGCTGCTCTCTCAAAAGAAATTTTTCAGGGAATAATGGAGGATGATTTAACTGAAATCAATTCTCTGTTTGAAGACCCTGCATATATTGATTATGAAAGACCGGACGGATATTTACTGGACTGCTTTGAATATGAAACACCTACTCAAGAAGAAATTCAAGAAAGTTACGATGAAATAAATGATTACATTTTGAGATTAAAGGAATTTGATCCAGATAATCTAAATACATATCAACAAATAGAATACGAAGCTTATTATGTATATTTGAATCTTTTATTGGAACCATACAAGCCAGGTTGCTCTTGGGTAATGCTAGCCATCAATGCTCCTATTGACCAATATGGTGGTTATGTTTCTTTTGCTATTTCCATTATATCAGACTATAAGCTTAGAAATGAAACAGACTTAAAAGATATTATTAATTTTACAAAAACTACAATTGATAAATTCCCAACTTATATTGACTACGTAAAAGATAGAATTGATGCCGGTTTTGAATTATCAGACTATACCATTGATCAAATGATTGACTTCTTACAAGGTATTGTTGACGCAGGTGATAGTTACTATTTGCTTGATGTCGTAGAAAAGAAAGTTGCAGCTATTGATTTCTTAAGTGACACAGAAAAAACTTCATATATCACCGAGTTTAAAGACGCAATTTTAAACAATTTTATTGTTGCTTGTGAAAATCTAATTAAAGAATTACCTCAATTCAAGGGTTTATGGACTGATCCCGATTGTGGTTATGTTGTTCACTACGGGGAAGCGGGTCGTGAATATGCTAATTGGAAATTAAAAAATACTCTCTTTACATTAGATGTTGATTTAGATACATATGGAAAATATGTCAAGACAAAGAATGACGAGGCAATAGCAGAAGTTGATAAAGCTGTTTCAAAAATCAACAATTTATCAACAAATGATAGAAATGCTGTTATCGATGAATTAAATAATACAACCAGTATTTTTGGATTAGATAGTTATGATGCAATTATGACTTTTATTCTTGATAATTCAAAATCATTAGTTAAACCTTTAGCAAATAAACCGGAAATCGTTGTAAGTACAATTGATGAAACTTTAGGCAGTTTCGTAAATTATCAAGCATACTATAATTTATCAGAAATTGATGTTGAGTTTTGCTCACATGAATATATTACTGTTAACCCAGTATTGTTAACTTTATATACAGATGTTATTTCGACTTTAGCTCATGAAGGATACCCTGGCCACCTATATTCTCATGTATTTTGCAAACAAAGTGACTATCCTGAGCAAATAACCCTTCTTCATTCGCTTGCCTCTAATGAGGGTTGGGCACAATACGCATCATATAAACTCTTAAAAGATTATTCAAAACAAACAACAAATACTGTATATTCAGCTGTTGCAAGTTACATTGCCTCAGTTTTATATAATGATTATATGTATTCTTGTTATATAGACTACGTGGTTAACTACGCAGGATACAATGTAAAACAAGTAGCAAAAGAATTTAAGATTAGCGAAGCGGATGCATTGGATTATATCCATTATTGTGATGAAAATGTTTCAAGTATGGCTGCTTATGGCTATGGCTTTGCAAAGATGTTGGACATTCACAAAACTGCACTTGTTGGAGTTAAAAACTATAATGAGGCTGAATATAATAGTTATATGATGTTAAATGGTGGTCTATTATCTCTAGATAGATGCGAAATGATAACACAACAATTAATTGCAAAAAAATAAATAAAAATAATCGCTCTCGTATTTAACGAGAGCGATTTGTTTTTTAATTATTTTCTTAGTTTAAATACCGGTTCTGTTCCTTTAATTAATCTTTTTATGTTTTCTCTGTGCATAAAAACAATCATTGAACCACATATTACAAATAATGGAAAAATACTATGGTTAATGCCATTAATAATTACATGTGATATTGGTATCCCAATCGCTGCTGCTATTGAACCGACAGATACTCTTTTTGTTATTATTACGACGATAATAAATAGTACTACCCCAATTAAAGCTGCCTTCCAATCACAAATTAAAGCAAGAGTACATCCAACAGCTACACCTTTTCCGCCTTTAAATTTAAAATATACTGGAAAACAATGTCCAAAGAAACAGCCAAACAAAGCAAAATACATACCTGGAAGCCCCATTAGTTGATAACCAAGTATACTGGAAACAACTGTTTTTACTATATCGCCTACAAGAGTAGCTATACCAATTCCGAGCCCAAAAGTTCTTGCCACATTTGTCGCTCCGGCATTGCCACTTCCCGAGTCTCTAACATCTTTTTTAAAAAGAAGTTTTGATAGGATAATTGCGACGCTAATAGAACCCAATAAATAGCCTACGATTGCTAGAATTCCATATTCAATATATTGAATCATTATTGTTCCGCTTTCTCTTTTCTAAACCAACTAATTGGCTTCAAGAACACTTTTCCCAAATGCCAACGTGTGCAAATAATATAACCAACAACACCAATTGCAATACCTGCTACTACATCAATGAAGTAATGTTGTTTTACAAATACTGTTGCGAAATATGTTAATATACCACTAACAAGAGACACAATTCTAAACCACAATGGAATTTCTTTTCTCTTGAATACACCCAATAAAGCAATAGTACTATTAATGCAATGGAAACTTGGTGCTAAATTATATGCCATATCTCCACCATCAAGTGAATACCAGAATTGCATTAATTTCCAGAGGAATGTCTCTCCCTGAACACTTGTAAGACCTTCTGCAATTCTATCCATATATGTTGGAACAAATACTAAGATTACAGCACCAAACAAACAAGAGAATAAATACGCTGCTAGATAATCCAAGAAATAATCAAATTTGCATCTTGATATTGCCATTGGCGCAAGTGCCCAATAAATATATGACCATACGTAAGGTATAATAAATATTGGAATGATTTGTATTGCATTGTCAATAACGTCAATTTTTGGCAAAATTGGTGTAATATTAACAAGCTCTGCCAACCAGTGACCTGTCAAATAAATTAAATGTTGGAGAGCAAGTGAAATAATACCAATAATTATTCCATATGTTTTAACTTTTGTGTTATTTTGTTCCAATGACATAATTAACTCCTAAAAGTGTATTTGTAGAATTAGAACTTGAATGGTTTACATTATCTAATCACTCAAGTTTTCCTACACCTTTCCTATTTTACCGATATCTTAATATCAGTCAATAGATAAGCTTAACATTAATTAGTTTTCTCAAGTAGTTTTTTATAACTCAAATCCATTCCTATTGCACCTAATACCCAGTATTTTAGGATCTAGAAAATCCAAAAAGCGTTAGGACGAATTTCTGTACCTGTCAGTGGCATACTGATTATGCTTGGTAATTTGATTTTTCGGCAAGTATTAGCCATAGCTAGACCGATAAGAAAAATAAGCGAAAGTGATGTTAGCATAATTGTCTCCTATTATGAAAAAAAACCGATGCCATTCTGCAAAATATCTGCAGAAGTCATCAGCATAGTAGGCAGTTTAGGTTTCCCTTGGGAGAACTTCATTCCCTTAATGTAAACATACTATACACCAATTGAATGAAAAACTCAAGAATAAAATTTGTGATTTTAAAAAATAAAAAGCACCCCGTTTGAGGTACTTTTCTGAGTTTAGGCTCCTTAAAAGATATTTCTTCTTTTGCAATATTACTTCTTTATCC
>JAKSVJ010000169.1 GCA_024408015.1 Clostridia bacterium | reverse complement strand
GAGGGTAGCTGAAATTCCTGGGAGAATAGGTACGGGTTATGCTGGCAATTATCTTGACTATCTCCTTTGTGAAATTTTATATAACAAGTATAATAGCAAATTTGCGCAGAAGCCCCTATCTGTTTCGACAACATCCACACCAGACGTTGCGACACTCGAAGAACGAATCAAATTAAAAGAGATCGTAAAAAACAAAGTAAAGCCGAATTTAAAGCCAAACCAAAACATGCATATTGGAGGTATTACGGTGAATAGTGATGAGATCTTAACGGATGAGCGCTTTGAGGCATTTGTCAGTGATATTACGGAACGCATCATAAAACAAATGCTTGATCATATAGGTATGAAAGACTTGCATATCGATACTGTTCTCATGTCAGGTAGAGGTTGCCGTTTAGAACCTTTGTCGAATGCACTTGCCAAAGCACTGACAAAAGTTGGCAGTACCACTGCACGTGTGATAAAAATTTCAAGCACTGACAATAAAGAAAAAATGGCTGTAGCAGAAGGGGCAATGGCCATGGTCGCTCGATTTAGTTCTGTTGAATCTCCCATTACCATTCGCTCGCATAGACTCTATGCATCTTATGGTCTCATATACCGTCGTCTCGGCGGCTCTTATGCATATACTGAATTACTAAATAGTATCAATATGCCTTATGCTACAGATTGGGCTCATCAAGATGATTTTGAAGGTCCTAGCGTAGTTGCCGAAGGTACGGCTGCTGCAGGTACCATCAAATTAGTACAGACTTATCTCTCACCAGCCGAAACTGAAGCGGCTTATAGTAGAGGTGATATGGAATTTATTTCCGAAATGGAAGAATATGACATGGCCAATCTTGGCGGACGTGATCGTTTGAACGTAAAGTTAAAACTTGACTATTACAACAATGTTGCTCTTTATGTTAACGGTCTTGAATCTGTAGGTTCATCACCTAAAGGTATTGACCTAACAAGTGAGATTACTAAACGGAGTATTTGGCCAGTAACAATCTAAATCGTTTTTTTGTATGAAACAAAGTAAAATATTAAAAGTAGTAGTGGCTATAGCCATGATGTTCATGTCATCCGCAGTGATGGCCGACAAATTAGAGATTCAAGATAGTACAATTATTGTTGTAGGGAAAGGACAAACCAACAAAAAAGGAGTCTTTACTGCTACAGAAGCTATTTCATTTGATTCTATTTCAGTTGATGAAATTGTACTCACTTATACTAATAGGAAGTCAAATACGCTTTCTATTACCGACTTGCTCACCAAGAAGTCTGTATTCTCTCATGATGTTAAAAACAGCATGACAAAGGGGGAAATGCAAAATTTATGCTTTTCATTATTGTCAGGTCATACATATATTATTCAACATGGTTCAAAAAAATGGAATATAGAAATTGAAAGTCCTCATTGTGCAAACAATAATCTTGTGCCTACTGATTCTGCTAAAGTAGATTCTATAGGTGTGAAACAACAAGAAGGAAATGATAATGAAAATGCAGGACTTTCATGGTTATTATGGCTGCTTGGAGGTATTGAAAATGCAGGACTTTCATGGCTATTATGGCTGCTTGGAGGTATTTGTGTAGGAGCTATTGGTGGTATTTGTGTGTGTGTGTGTGTTATACATAAACATCAGTCAGATAACAAGAATGAACAAGCAACTTCAAAAGAAGGAAATGATAATATTGATGAAAAAGTTGCCACAGATACCAATAATGTTTGCGAATATAAACCAAATGTTGATGCTAATCCTAAACAGGCAAACAAATCTGAAAAACCGCAACAAGACGTAAAAGATCAAGGTCACAAAAAAACTTTACAGGAAATTGCAAGACTATTAGAACTAAAAGACTGTCAGCTGCAATATCAATTCTTTGAGAGCAAAATAAACGAGATCCGGATCAAGTCAAAAGAAGAAGTTGCAAAAGAATTACTTAAAAAGTTCCAGGAAAGTTCTGGTTTCGAACAATTGATAGAACAAGCAAGAAAAAAATGCAATGTCAATAATCCGAAAGAAAATGAAATCCTTCACAACTTAGTTGATGAGATTGCCCAAAAACCACGTTCGCTTAATAATCAAATAAACGAAACGGTTGTTAAACATGATGAACCAAATATTGAAACGGGAAAAAATGAAGTAACTGAAAGTCATATTAAATGGCTAAGCAACCATTTAAGGGAGTCGTTCGATTTTAATTATAATGAAAATGAATCAGTTACATTTAACATTGAACAGCTCATCAACAATAATATAACTAAAGAGGTCACAAGTAATAGTAAGGTCAAGGAATCAACTGCCAATATTGAAATTGCTGTTAATGAGGCTTTGAAAAATGCAAAGCTTGAATGGGAACATAATTCGAGAAAAGAAATAGATGGTCTTAATAGTCAAATAAATGAAAAAGATGAAACAATACAAATATTAAATGACCAATATAAGCAGGAGCAAGAATCTGCTGTAGATGCATTAGTTGAAAAATTACGCCGGTATACGGATATGATAGAATGGTTACCTATGCTTGATCCTTGCGACAATGATGAGGTCACTTCTAATCAATGTGCTGACATAGAAAATCGTCTTGATGTAAAATTGAAGGAGATGAAAGAACGTCTATCTGGGTTTACTAGTGCTAAAGGAGTTACTCCGGAACAGACATTTGGGGCAATACAAGATGCTTTGATATTTGAGATCACTGTCGATGAAAGTATTGTAAACTCCCTCTGCCGTTTATATGCATACAGCCAGTTACCATTTATGACAGACATGAAGCGAGAATATGGTGTAAGAATTCGCCGAAAAAATGTAAATGAGATATACCAAGCATTAGAGAACCTATACATTCAATATGGGGTTAAGTTTCAACTACCTTCATTGTTTGTCATGGAATCAAAAGACGGTGATTACGAGAATGTAACAGGGCAGGCATACAGCGAACTCAGTAATCTTTGCCCAAATGTAAATAACCATTGCGATAATATTGATACTTCGATGAAATTGAAAGATGTTATCGTCGATATTGATAGAATTGGCTATTACGTCAATGGTGTCATTCAGAGTAAGGCAAGAGTATTAACCTTTTAAAAATAAAAAATGAAAAAGAAAGTATTAATTGTTATTGTTCTTGCAGTTATAGCTCTAATTGCAAAAAGCATTATACCACCCGAACCAGAAGGCGTTTGGGCAGAAAACAAAGTATCTGCAAGTTTTCCAGATGGGGTTGTTAACGAACCCATTTCTGAACCGACGAACCAGTTGGTTTACATAGATGTGACTGGTAGTATGACTCCCTATTATGTGAAAAACAAACGTACAAATGTGGTTAATGCCTTATCATCTGTACTTACATTGATACATCGTGATAGTACTCACGTGCGTTTTCTTGGTGGTAACGAAGTGCATACAGGCTTTGGAAATGACATTCTACAGAAAGCATATGATAAAGAAGGTATCAGAGATAATAAAGAA
>JAKSVJ010000168.1 GCA_024408015.1 Clostridia bacterium | reverse complement strand
TGATACATATACTATCTCAATTTATACAGCAAAAATTGTCTATGGTTTCAATCTTCAGAATTCAAAGAATATTGAAGCTGATGCTGCTAAATTTAAAGCAGAATATGAAGCTAAAGCAAATGCAGCTAAAGCAGACGTTACATCAAAGGGATATACTCTTAATGAAAATTACGAATATGTTAAAGACGGTAAGGTTGAAACAAAGAATCGTAAGATGACAAAAGAGGAAATTGACCTTACTGTACGTAGTGTTTCTAGAGTAGTTAAAATCGGTATGTTTATGGATCGTTATCCTGCAGAACTTTCCGGTGGACAGCAGCAGCGTGTTGCTATCGCACGTACATTAGCTCCTAAGCCAACGGTACTCTTTATGGATGAACCTCTTTCAAACCTTGACGCTAAACTCAGACTTGAAATGAGATCAGAACTCCAAAGACTTCACCTTACAACAGGAAGCACATTCGTATACGTAACTCATGACCAGCTCGAAGCTATGACTCTTGCTACAAAGATTTGTCTTATTGAAAATGGTAACTTGCAGCAATATGATGCTCCACTTACTGTATACAACAAGCCAAAGAATCTCTTTGTTGCAGACTTCGTAGGTAACCCTGCTATCAACTTTGTTAACACAACTGGTTGTCAAGCTGAAGATGGTTCAATGAAACTCAGTATGTGGGATGGAATTAATTCAACATTTACATTCGCAAATCCTACAAATGTTGCTGAGTGGAAAGCAAGCAAAAAAGCTGAACTTGATGCAAAAGCTGCAGCTCTTGCAGAAGCCAAAAAGCATCCAGGACATGTTGATAAAGCAAACAAGGACTCTGTATTCAAGTATCCTATCGCTAGAGTAGAAGACCCTATCGATGATGAAGGTGAAGCAGTTGATTATGTTTTAGGTATTAGACCTGAAACTATCTCAATAACACCTGATGGTAAGCTCGAAGGAGAAATCTATAGTGCGATGCCTAGAGGTATGGAAACAACTGTAAGAATCAAAGTTGGAAACTACCTCATTACAGGTGTTGTATTTGGTGGTATCACATATGATATTGGTGAAAAAGTTAAAGTTAATTTCACTGGTGACATTATGTTGTTCGACAAAGAAACAGGAGATCTTATCGATACAGGTAAGCTTGCAATCGACTAAAAATCTAAAAAATAAGAGAAGCCACTGACATTTTCAGTGGCTTTTTTAAAGCAAACTAAAAAATAATTGCGTATTCTTGTTCTAGTCTCTGCAGTAAAATCCTGAAATTCCTTGATGTATCTAGAAATGATGAATTTTTTCACTTCTGTTGTAATGACAATTAAGTTGGAAAAGCGTCAAAAATAGCCAAAAACATGTTGGA
Organism: Clostridia bacterium; assembly: GCA_024408015.1. Taxonomy (GTDB): domain Bacteria; phylum Bacillota; class Clostridia; order Oscillospirales; family CAG-272; genus RGIG6816. The sequence goes on along the minus strand of JAKSVJ010000168.1, from coordinate 2,117 downwards.
AAAGTGTCAAAAACTACTCGAAATATGTTGGAAAAGTGACCAAAAGTCTTAAAAATGTGTTGGAAAAATGACAAGGCTGTGATAAAGATGAATCATCAATGTTTAATTTTTAAAAAATGGTAGCTTCATCAGTAAAAGTAGAAAAAAAGACTCGTACAAGCAGGATTTTAAGCATCCTAGACTAGTACGAGTCTATTTTTTCATCCATTAGATTTATTTTTTCTTTTTGAAAGTCTTTTTACCGTAAATACCGCCACCATCGCAAAGAATATCTACACCAGCGAGGTAGCCGTTTCTTTCGTCGGCCAATGTGGCAATTGCATAACCGAGTTCTTCTGGTTTACCCATTCTTTCTTCCGCAGTAAATGGAATGATATCACCACCATGTTCTACTTCTTTATTACCCATATCTGTTGCAATCAAACCTGGTGAAAGGGAAGCAACACGAATTCCGAGTTTACCGTATTTGTATGCACAATATTGAGCATACCAACAAACGAAATTCTTAGAGAAAGCATAAGCCATGCCAGCACGGAAATAACCTTCTTTGACGATTTTGCATTTTTTCATCATTTTTGCAACAAAAGTTTCCTCGTCAGTATCAGCTAGAGGATAAAGCTTCTTTGGTAACATGAAATCTGGTGTCATGTAAGCTGAGTTTGATGCAATGTCGATGATAACGCTGCCAGGATTCATGATTTTAGAGAATTCTTGGTTAATATAAACAGTACCTAACGCATTGATGCGGAAAAGTTTTTCTGCATCTGATGTCATGGCTGGAGAAACACCAGCTGCATTGATTACATTCTTGATATTTCCAAGGCTTTGCGCATATTTAACAAGCTCAATAACTGAGGCACGGTCTGAAGTGTCAACGGATTTTCCATAAGCTTCAAATCCAAGTGCTTTGAGTTCTTCAACGCCTTTAACTAGTTTTGCTTCAGTGCGTCCACAAATTACAATGATTTTTTCTTTTGACATGTATTTGGCAGTTTCAAGTCCCATTCCAGAACCACCGCCGGTGATTACAACTACATCTTTCATTTTCTTCTCTCCTTTGTTATAATAGGGATGATACATTTGTATCAACAATACATTAGCAAAAAATGATTATGAATTCAATAATAACACAAAAAATGAGACAATAGCGGGAGAAATGAATCATGACATTAACGTTGGTAAATAAAAATATTATTAATGCTTTATTTGAAATAATGAAAAAGAAGAAGTTTGAGGATATATCGGTGGCAGAATTGGTGGAAAAAGCGGAAGTAGGACGAGCTTCTTTCTATCGAAATTTTGGCACAAAAGAAGCCGTGCTACGTAGCTACTTTGAAATCTTTTTTCAACCTATTTCGTACAAAGATGCAGTAGGACTAGAAGGATTTCGCGAAGGTTTAATAAAAACATATCGTGAGGTACTTAAGGACAAGATGCGCTTTGTAATTCTACAAAATCAAGGTCTTTTTTCATACTTTGATGATGCTATTTATGAGAAGAGTGTTTTTGAGATGATGTTGAAGAACAGTTATAGTTCTGTGTATCATGCAAGTGGACTGTCTGGGGCATCAGCGTTTTTGATCAGGACCTGGATTAAAAATGGTTTCGATAAATCGCCTGAAGAACTGGCAGAAGAATACTTGAACCTATTTTCTCTAATTGTAAAGGAAATGAACTAATCAAAAAACCACCAAAATCGGTGGTTTTGTCATTTTATGCATTTTGTGCTTTAACTTTCTTTGTCTTTATTAAGTGATTAGAGCGTCAAAAGGTCCAAAAAGCAGTTAATATAAGATAATAATTACAAAAAACATCGAAAATTTCGATGAATATGAACTCTCCCAAGTGCATATTTATCCTAATTTTTCATTTTTTGCATGACAATAAAGATTCTGCTTAAATTTACAGAATCTCGTAATGTTAATTGCGGCAATCTTAAAACCAAAATATAGCTTCGTCCTAAGTCTGCCATGAACAGGAATCTTATCAACGTAATACTTTCGTCTAAGAAGTGAAGGTATAGCATTAATAAATGACAATTAAATAGCCGAAAATATCGATGATATATGTATAAAAGTGTTGACACAAGAAGGTATATATAGTATACTAACTACAGT
>JAKSVJ010000167.1 GCA_024408015.1 Clostridia bacterium | reverse complement strand
AAAGCGTCATCGATGCTTTGTTCTATGGCAAACTGAAACCTCGGAAATTTCAATTACCAGTCAAGAACAATGTCAGAAGTGACTGTAACGGGTATGTACACATGTATCCCGGAGTGTGCATTTGAGGGTCTGCTTTTAGGTATTTCTAAAAGCCATCCTCAAAGCACGCTTTTCCGGAGACAATGACTTCATACAGGCGTAGGCAGACACTCTAATTAGTTCACTGGTAAGGGTCATCCGAGGACCTCAGTTGCGAACAAATGAGTTGAAAGCCTACGCTTTTTTTGCACTTATGAAAAGACGAAAAATTTAGACTTATGATTTTTTCAAGCAATTTCAACCACATGTCTCTATATGATTGAACATCCATACTTCAAAAGTGTCACTTTTACATACGTCCAAAGTTAAGCAACACAAGATGAATACGAGAACTAATAACGAGATAAAAGGCAATAAAAGAGAATTGGGTAAAACAGAACATCATGCCTGCACTATTCTTAGTTTTTTATTTATTTCTCTTACATTTTTCAAAACAATATTTACCTGTTTATTGAAAACAGACCACCTCATCGACTATGACATCCCAGACATAATGATAAACTATCAGGGTGGGTTTATAAGGAGAGGACTATTAGGTGAAATTTTCTTTCAGATGTTTCTTCTCCATCCATATTCTTTTTATGTTGTTTTAACCTGTATTGAATCCTTTGTGTTAATTGTTTTTTTGTTTCTATCCTACAATATACTGCACAAACTAAAGTATATACCGATAATGCCTTATGCTATTATTATAGCAGGAGTAACTGCATACAGAAGAGACTTCTTGGTGATAATGATTGCTTTTTATATTTTTCATTCATTAATAAAATACATAAAATCTCGTAAACCTAAATATATCATCCTTGCAATTGGCTCCACAATTATTTCGTTGTTGATATATGAACCTACATTCTTTTTTATTGTACCTATTTCAACTGTCATTTATTATCAGAACAGCAACACAAACGTATGTAATTTTAAGAAATACTTAATTACATCATTTGTTTTTGGACTGCCAATAATCACAATGATAGCATTATGTTTCTCAAAAGGAACGGCAATCCAAGCGAGCACTATTTGGGAATCATGGAGCCCCCTATATGAATACCTTGGTGTTTCCCAACCCACCCCACCAGCACTTATACAATTCTTATCCAAATCAGAAAGCATAGGCAATGTCTCAATGTGGCATCTAAAGGCTAATTATGGACTTAATGTAAATGATGGATTTAGTCTTAATCCACTTTTAGTATTCGGAAGCCTATTATTCTTTGCTGGTATGTATTTCTTAACCATCAGCACTCCACAAGAAGTTTTTTCAAAAAGAAAATCCCGCATACTGAGCAACATCTACATATTCCAATTCGTCTGCCTCGCCCCGATGTTCTCTGTACTATCATGTGATTTCGGAAGAACTATACTATACGTAATTTTCACAAGTTATTTTCTTTTATATCTTTCAGAACGTCACAATATTAAAATTTCCATGAAGCATATAGACTTAATTTCGAAAAAAACAGTAAAATTACTGCATTGTATGTCGACAAAAAAACGTCTCTTACTACACATATCAGTTCTAGTCTTAGTGCCATTCAATCTTTGGTGTGGTATTTCAATCACACATCCTTTCATCTTAAACTTCTCACATATTATAACTAAAACAATGATTCTACTCAAATCACTCGGGATATGAAAAACACATACATTCAACTTCTCCGTCCAGAACAATGGACAAAAAACTTATTCGTTTTTCTTCCAGCCTTTTTTGGCAAACGAATATTAGACACAGCTTACTTGTTTCCCAGCCTAACTGCATTCATAGCGTTCAGTCTTGCATCAAGTGGTATATATTGTCTCAATGACATCCTTGATGCAAACTCAGACAGAAAACACAAAGAAAAATGCAAACGTCCAATAGCTAGTGGGGGGATTAGTAAGCAAAATGCTTTGGGGATAATGCTGCTATGTTGGATCTTCGCTATAGGAAGTATATATTGGGGCTGCAACGAAGGAAATAGCAGAAGACAAAACGCAATAGCCATTATCTCTTTATATATCATACTAAACATTGCATATTGTATAAAGTTAAAAAAGCATAGTATTATAGACGTATTTACCATTGCCACGGGATTTGTTTTAAGATTGATTATTGGAGGAATAGTTAGCAAAATAGAATTGTCGCACTGGATAATATTAATGACTTTTCTACTTGCTTTGTTTATTGCTTTTGCAAAAAGAAGAGACGATGTATATACGTATGAAACATCTGGAACAAAACTACGCGACAATGTCATTCATTATAATCTTGCATTTATGAATCAAGCTCTATGCTTCGTGGCAAGTATCACCATGGTATGCTACATCATGTATACTGTGTCTGAAGATGTTGTCAACAGAATAGGGAAACCATACTTGTATACCACGTCCATCTATGTTCTTGCGGGAATGATGCGATATCTACAAATTACAATTGTAGAAAAGAAAAGCGGAAATCCTTCAAAGATTCTGATTACAGATAGGTTTATTCACGCATGTATATTAGCATGGATACTTACTTTTGCTTACTTTTTATACACTTAAAGATGGCTGGTAAAAAACGCACAGTTGTGGTATTCGATTTCGATGGGACCTTGACAACAAAGGACACCTTTTTGGAATTTGTAAAGTTCGTATTTGGGAAAAAGAAATTGTACCTTGGATTGCTTTTATTCTCACCTTTGCTCTTATTAATGAAAGTGAGACTTTATCCAAATGGTAAAGTAAAAAAACACATTTTTTCATGGTTCTTTAAAGACATGGAATACGAGAAGTTTGCATATTTGGGGCGTAAGTATGCAAAAAGCATTGCAACTTTCGCACGCAAGGATACAACAGACATACTTCGCAGACACTTACAAAGAAAACATCATGTATATGTAGTTACTGCCAGTATCGAAGAATGGGTACGTCCATATTGCGAGTATCTCTGTGTAGAAGAGGTAATAGGAACAAAGATAGAGGTAAATAATGGAGTGATAACTGGTCGATTTGCATCAAACAACTGTTATGGAAAAGAGAAAGTTGTACGTTTTATTGAACTTGAACCAAAACGAAACTCATATATATTATATGCGTATGGTGACAGCAGTGGCGACAAAGAAATGTTATCATTTGCCGACCATGGTATAAGAAAATGAAAGAAAAACCTTACCAAAATTACTTATCAAATCGCACACTGCCACTCTCTCGGTAAGCCAAAACAGCATCTAAAAATAAGGTATATTCCGTTCTTCACAAAACAGTCATCTTTACAGTTGCCTTTGCCCCCTTCTAGCACATGACGCATCCTCCCACCCCCACGGCTCCGTGCAAAAAGAAAAGGTGCTACAGTAATTTAAAAATCCCGGTGCGGAAGGGTGTTGTACGATAGTTATCGTACGCGCGTACAATAACTATCG
>JAKSVJ010000166.1 GCA_024408015.1 Clostridia bacterium | reverse complement strand
TTATTGAGATGATTTACGAACTCGACAAGATTGCTCCAGGTATGACAAACGAAGATACATTGCTTTATGGTGTTGAAGTTAAGTTCTATAATATGGAAGTAGAACTTGATGAAAATCTCGAGACAAGCCGTAAAGGTTTATATGTTATAGGCGATGGTAGTGGCGTTACACACTCTCTATCACATGCATCTGCAAGTGGAGTTTATGTAGCTAGACAAATTGCCGATAAAATCAATTAGGTAATTGAGTTAATATAACAAAAAATGTCCTTGGAAACGCTAGTTTCCAAGGACTTATTTTATAGGAGTTTATTAATATCAATTTTACTTGGTGGAGTGGTTCCTTTTGTAAGGCAAGCAGCTGTGCCAAAAGCAACCGCATATTTTAATTTATCTTCTGGATTGCTATTAATTTGACTTATGAAACCCGCTATCATGCTATCACCAGCTCCAATTGTTGATATTGGTGTTATTTCTTCGGCATCGCACAAGTAAATATTGTCATTAGCCATCAAAACAGCTCCCATGGAGCCCAAACTCAATAATACGTAGTCACTGATACCTTTAAGCTTTAATAACTGTTCTAAAGCCTCGTTTTTTGTTGATATTGCGGTGTTTGTATAAGTCGCGAGTTCATCCATGTTTGGTTTTATCAAATAAGGATGGATTTTAATAATATCATCAATAACGAATGATTTTGAATCAATTATTATCTTGGTTCCTGATTCTCTAAGACTTATCAATAGATTAATAAGGCAATCTTTGGAATATCCTACTGGTAATGAACCAGTGATGGTCAATATGGTGTTATCGTTACATAGAGAAATAATCTTTTGATTTATTGCATTTTGATCACTATTAGAAATTGTGAACCCTCTAAAACTAATTCTTGTTTCTTCATTTGAATTATGATGAAGAGTAATATTTTCTCTAATGCTACCATTTACGCAATAATCAATGATTGAGATGTTTGAATCCTTTAATTGTGAAAGGTATTCGTCTTTGTTGTTGCTACCAACAACTATGAACGCTGTACTTTTGATGCCAAAAGCAGAGAGTGCTCTTGACACATTTATTCCTTTTCCACCGGCATCCTTTGAAGTAATATCAAAAAATGATTCTTTTTTGATTTCAAAATTGTCACCTAGACAGTGAATATCAAAAGCCGGATTTAATGTTAATGTAACAATATTCATAATAAATCCTTATTTTAAAACCACATTTTCACTACCGACGATGTCTTTAAGTAGATTTATAAGTGTTTGATTTGCATTTACAAATACATTGTTGGCTTTAATGTATTTTTTGTTTGCGTCATCAAAGAAAATAACTGGAATATTTCCTTCACATATTTCACAAGCTGTCATAATTCTTTGGAAGTCATGACCATCTAACTGCTTAACCTTAATGTATAATTTTGATGGCAAATCGGTCTTTTGCGGAACTTGTTGCTTAATTGGCTCTTGTTTTAACGGACCTGATTCTGGCATTTTGAATTTAGAAGATAACAGTACTATCGTTTTTGCAAGAATTTTAGGCTTGTTATCGTCAGATACTGATATTTCACCAGTAACGGCTATTGGCATATCAATATTTAGCATATATGAGGTATTCGAAAGAACTTTAGGAAATACGATTACCTCAATTTCACCATAGCGGTCTTCAACCTTTATAAATGCCATAGGCTCGTCTTTTCGAGTCTTTTTATTATCTCTACTTGTGACGAAACCTGCAATTGTTATGGTTTGCTTTTCTTTAAATAAATGTTCGTCACTATTTTCATCAAATGAAGAGAATACGCTAGAAATGTTTGCACAATTCAAATAAGCAACGTGCTCTGAATAGTCATCAATTGGGTGACCAGAGAAATATATGCCCGTGCTTTCTTTTTCCATTCGTATTTTTTCTTTTAAAGATATATCTGGTAAATCAGGGAAGATATAATTTGATGAATTGCCATCATCACTACCAGAAAGCTCGAAAAAGTCCATTTGGCCTGATTTTTTGTTTTTGTTTCTGCCAAGGTAAATATCAATTACCTTATCATATTCAGATAAAAGAATGCTTCTATTGAGACCCAAAGAATCAAAAGTGCCACTACGAATCATTGATTCAATCTGTCTCTTATTCAAATCAGAGTAACTCATTCTATCAATGAAATCAGTGAAAGACTTATATGGGCCATATTGTTGTCTATTTCTCATTATTTCAGTAATGAGAGTCAATCCAACGTTTTTGATGCCTAATAGTCCAAATCTTATGGCTTTGCTTCCATTATGATTTACAACAGAGAACTTTTCACCACTTTCATTAATATCAGGTGGTAGTACATTTATTTGTATTTTTTGAGCATCTACCATATATGCAGCTGTTTTTTCTACATTGCCAAATACTGATGATAGAAGAGCAGCCATATATTCGCATGGATAGTGTGTTTTTAAGTATGCAGTTCTATATGAAATCATCGCATATGCGCAAGCATGAGCTTTATTAAATGCGTAACTAGCAAAGTTTGCGATATTATCAAATATTTCACCCGCAGTAGCTTCATCAATGCCGTTTGCAACTGCACCTGGAACTAGAACATTACCATTTTCGTCATAATCTCCAAAGATAAAAGCTTTACGCTCTTTTTCCATTTCCTTGCTTTTCTTTTTGGCCATTGCACGTCTAATAATATCGGCTCTGCCAAAAGTGAATCCAGCAAGTTCACGGCATATTTGCGTAACTTGTTCTTGATATATTATACAACCAGAAGTATTGTCTAGAATTGGTTTCAATTTTTCTGATTTGTAACTAATTTTATCGGGATTTGATCTATTTTCTAAGAACATTGGAATAGAATCCATTGGTCCAGGTCTATATATAGCTATAGCTAAGATAATGTCTTCTATATTATTTGGACTCATTTGGTTTAAGAGCTTTCTCATTCCTTCTGATTCCAATTGGAATATACCATCTGTCTTTTTTGATGTAATTAGTTTGTATGTTTTTTCATCATCTAGAGGTATTCTTTTTATGTCAAAACTTGGGTCATTTTTCTTTATTTGTTTTTCAGCTTCTGCGACTATAGTTAAATATCGTAGTCCCAAAAAGTCAAATTTCAATAAACCTAAATCAGCAACTGTAGTCATAGGGAACTGAGTTAAAGTCATACCACTATTCACAGATACTGGAACATATTCATAAACTGGCTTATCAGTAATAACAATTCCGGCCGCGTGAAGCGTGACGAGGCATACCTTCTAATTGTCTAGATATATCAATGACTCTTCTAACCTCGGGGTTCTTTTCATAAAGTTCTCCCAAAGGTCCATTCATTGATTTTTCTATAGTAACATGAAGGTCAAAAGGTATAGTTTTTGCTATTAAATCCGTATCAGCATAACTCATTCCTAGAGCTCTACCAACATCACGTATTACAGCTTTTGCTGCAAGTGTTCCAAATGTTGTAATACCACAAACATGGTCTTCGCCATAT
>JAKSVJ010000165.1 GCA_024408015.1 Clostridia bacterium | reverse complement strand
CACGGTGGTGTGAGAGGTCGGTTACTCAACTAATGGGTAACCTCCTACTCGATTTTAGGCTCCTTAGAGTTAGGCGACATTGGCATTCAATTGTATTTATTTGCATTTATTTTAGTTAAACAGTTGACAAACCGTTCAACTATTGATATAATATTATCAAGAGGTGTGTTATGAGTATTACAGAGATAAAAGAAAAAATGCCAAGTTCTGATGTTGTTGAATCAGTCTCAGAACTATTTAAAGTGTTGGGAGATGCAACGAGATCTAGAATTCTATTCGTTTTAGAACAGGGGCCGCTTTGCGTCAGTGACATTTCTGCTTGTGTAGATATGTCGAAATATGCAGTTTCTCATCAATTGCGCATATTAAGACAATCAAAGCTAGTAAAATGCAAAAGAGAAGGGAAAGAAGTAATATATTCCTTGGATGATGAACACGTATCGAGCATTTTTGTATGTGCTCTTGAACACATTCTAGAAGAAGACTAATCTGAGGTATCACCATGAAAAAAGTATTTAAAATTGAAGTTGACTGCGCTGTATGTGCACAAAAATGTGAAGAAGCAATCAAAAAAGTTGATGGAGTTAAAGACTGTCAAATAAATTTTATGACTCAAAAAATGACTCTTGAAGCCGATGACATAGATGCAATTCTCAAAACTGTAGAAAAAACAGCCAAAAAGATTGAACCTGATTTTGAAATTGAAAAGTAAAAAAAATTAAGCATACGCAAGTATGCTTTAAGTTTGCATAAATGTTGAACGGATGTTTAATTGTTCAACCAAGGAGAAAATGATGACTAAAAAGCAAAAAAGAAATCTCAAAAGAATAGTAATCTCACTCGTGTTGTTTTTGCTAGTTAAATTAACGGATGATGTTATACTTACAAAATTAATGCCTAATGATTTTCCAAATGGAATTGCATCAATAATACCTGATTATGGATGGATTATTACATTTGCATTGTATTTTGGCATATATGTTTATATCGGATATGATGTTATAAGAAAAGCTGTTCTTAACATAATTAATGGTCAGGTGTTCGATGAGAATTTCTTGATGAGTGTTGCGACTATTGGAGCATTTGGCTTAGGAATATATACATCAATTACAACTAATGGAATAAATATTGAAGGCTTTGACGAAGCTTGTGCTGTATTATTGTTCTATCAAGTGGGTGAATGGTTCCAATCATATGCAGTTGGTAAATCAAGAAAGTCCATTGCATCACTTATGGATATTAGGCCTGATTATGCAAACCTTAAGAACCAAGATGGAATATTTGAAGAAGTTGACCCTTCATTAGTTAATATAGGTGATATTATTCAGGTAAAACCAGGAGAAAAAATACCTCTAGATGGCATTGTTATAAATGGCAATTCTTCTATTGACACAAAGGCACTAACTGGTGAATCCTTACCTCAAGAAGTTGGAGTTGGAAGTAATGTAATATCTGGAACAGTGAATTTGCAGGGAACAATTGAAGTTAAAGTTGAAAAGGCATTTTACGACTCGACGGTATCAAAAATTCTTGACTTGGTTGAAAACGCATCCAGTCAAAAATCAAAATCGGAAAATTTCATTTCTGTTTTTGCAAAATACTACACTCCTATTGTAGTTATTTCTGCAGTATGTCTTGCTGTAATTCCATCGGTTATTAAAGGCTTGATGGGCGATTGGGGAACTTGGTCCATTTGGATTTATAGGGCATTATCATTTTTAGTTGTCTCATGCCCATGTGCATTAGTAATATCAATTCCACTATCATTCTTTGCTGGTCTAGGTGGAAGTTCAAAATATGGTATTTTAGTAAAAGGTTCTATTCATCTAGAAAGATTTAATAAAGCTAATATATTTGTATTTGATAAAACGGGAACATTAACAAAAGGAAATTTTGCGGTAGTAGGTGTTTATCCTGAAGAAAAGAGAGAAGAGATATTAAGACTTGCTGCAATTGCAGAATCCCAGTCTTCACATCCTATAGCTAAATCTATAATTAAAGAATACGAAAACGTTGATAGTAATAAGTATGTTCTTGAAAACATTTCTGGTAAAGGTATTAAAGCTGTAGGTGAAACGGAGATATTGTGTGGCAATGAAAAACTAATGGAATTGTTTGACGTCAATTACATAAAGAATGACGATGTTGGAACAATAGTATATGTTGCAAATAATAATCAATTTGTTGGCTCTATAGTAATTGCAGATGAAATAAAACCAGAAGCAAAAGAGATGATCTCATACCTTAATTCAATAGGTGCAAAAACAGTGATGCTCACTGGTGATAATGAAAAAGTAGCAAGACATGTTGCAAAAGAATTAGGATTAACTGAGTTTAAATCGTCGCTATTGCCGCAAAACAAAGTTGAGGAAGTGGATAAGTTATTAGCATCAAAAGATGATTCAGAATACCTATGCTTTGTTGGCGATGGTATTAATGATGCACCAGTACTAATGAAGTCTGATATTGGCATTTCAATGGGCGGCGTTGGTTCGGATGCAGCAATTGAGGCATCTGATATTGTGTTAATGCATGATGATTTGTCTGGAATTGCAATAGGCAAGAAAATTGCAAAAAAAACAATGAAAATAGTTAAAGAAAACATTGTATTTGCGTTGTTGGTTAAAGTCATTATTCTTATCTTGTCGGCACTAGGTTTTGCAAATATGTGGATTGCAGTATTTGGCGATGTAGGTGTGGCTGTGATTGCTATTATAAATGCAATGAGGGCTAGTAGAATTAATTAGTTTTCACATTAGAGATGTTTAGTTTGAGAGACTGAACATCTCTTTGTTTTTAATGGTATATCAAAAATGATATAATTGCGTTCGCAAAATGGTTATTCACATGTGATTTGATATATGATACAATGCACATGCTCAAGAAATTGAGTATTATAACATAACTATTTGGAGGTTTACTATGGCACGTTTTACATTACCTCGTGATATTTATCACGGCAAGGGTTCACTTGAAGCCCTCAAATCATTCAAGGGTTCTAAAGCTATCATTTGTATTGGCGGCGGATCAATGAAAAAATTCGGTTTCTTGGATAGAGCTATCGCTTATCTTGAAGAAGCTGGTATGGAAGTTAAAGTTTTTGATGGAATCGAACCAGACCCATCTGTAGACACAGTTATGCGTGGTGCAGAAGCTATGCTCGAATTCCAGCCAGACTGGATTGTTGCTATCGGTGGTGGTTCACCTATCGATGCAGCTAAAGCTATGTGGATTAAATACGAATATCCTAATTGCACATTCGAAGATATGTGCAAGATCTTCGGTATCCCTGAACTTCGTAAGAAAGCTCATTTCTGCGCAGTTTCATCAACATCTGGTACAGCTACAGAAGTTACAGCATTCTCAATCATTACAGACTATAACAAAGGCATCAAGTATCCAATTGCAGACTTTGAAATCACACCAGACGTTGCCATCGTTGACCCGGAATTAGCAGAGACAATGCCAAAGAAACTTGTTGCTCATACAGGTATGGATGCTATGACTCATGCTGTTGAA
>JAKSVJ010000164.1 GCA_024408015.1 Clostridia bacterium | reverse complement strand
GTAGGGTGGTGTGAGAGGGAGCGGAAAAGTTTTACTTTTCACTCTCTACTCGATTAGCAGTTCTTTAAAACGAAAACAACACGTGGATATTTGAGTTCCTGCTCAATTAGACTTAGTTGTCTTATCTCGATGAGTTCGAAGTATTGAGTGAACAACTTAATCCATTCATCTCTTGTTTTGACATTGCCTCTAATTATGTTGTCTTTCATGAGAAAGCCATCGGAAATTGAGTAACCAAGCTTTTCTAAGAATTCAAATGGGTATTCTGGATTAATCCCAATTATTACGTGACCATCATTAACTAAGGATTTTTTTATCCTTGATAGAATCGAATGAATAACAAAGTCTGGAATTACATCAAAACAATTGAAAGAAACCATCACATCGAATTTGTTCGATGTGTCGTCAAGGTACTTTTCATCGCTGAAAATATATTCAATGTTTTCGATATTAGATAAGTCTTTGCAAGCATTGGCATAGTCAATTGCAATTTTAGATGTGTCAATTCCTAAGCCATGTTTTATCTTTACAGTTTGTGTGATTTCAAACAATGCCCAACCAGCACCACACCCATAATCGAGCACATTGTCATCTTCTTTTATGTAGTCGTTGATTAGTTTTTCAAAAGATTCACTTTTGAATTGTTTTCCGTTTATCTGATGTGGTGTGTACTTTTTATATGCGTTGTTCCAGAACTCTTTTAGTTCGTCATTAGCTTTTTTAATTTCCATTATTGAGTTTGTTCTACACTTTCTTTGGAAGCCTCTAGTTTTTTCTTTTGAGCTTCAAGTTCTTTTTCTTCTTTTTCTTCTTTGATTTGTTCTATTTCAATGTCCATTTGAGCAATCTTCTCTTTGAAAGCTTTTCTGATCATGAATATAGCTACGACCATGGTGATTGCTTCAGTTATAGGCAAAGCAAACCAAATAGCCTTTGTCGGATTTGAAGTTAGAGTAAATAAGTATAAAACAGGGAATACAATTACAATAAGTCTTAAAAGAGATAGAATAAGTGGGTATACTGAGTATCTAAATGCTTGAAGCATACCTTGTATGGAGATTGTTACACCCATGAACATAAATGATAGTGCACCAATTCTTAGTGCGAATACTACAACGTCAGTAACAGCTGTTGTATCACTACCACCTGCTAGAGAAAATAGGAAGGCAATAGGACCAGCTAGAGCTTCGAATATAACTGTGATTACACCTGTAACAATAAGTGTCATTATCAAGCCATATTTTAAGCAGTCTTTGCATCTCTTTTCGTGATGCTGTCCATAGTTATATGACATGATTGTAATTATACCATTACTCATACCAAAGCATGCGAATAATGCGAATTGAGCAATTTTGTAATAGATACCAAAACTACCTTTAAGAAGTTCTGCATCTTTATGGCTAAATCCAAGGATAAGGATAGCTCCAAGCATCATGATAGAAATTAATCCTTGCATGATTGATGCTGACCAACCTACTGTGTATATTTCTTTTATGAGACTCCAGTGAGGAATCAAGTCTGAAAATTTTGATTTGAAAGCTTTGTTTTTTGTGTAATGGACTATTAGGGCAACAAAAAATGAAACAAATTGACCAATTATAGTAGCCCACGCAGCACCAACAATTCCCATTTGTAAAGGGAAGATGAATATATAGTCAAGAACTATGTTAACTATAGATCCAGAGATTTGTGAGATAGTTGATAGAATTGTTTTTCCACTTGATTGCAAGAATCTTTCTGTTACAGTATATCCAATTTGGCCCAATGAGAAACAGCAAAGAATTCTGAGATAATCAGTTCCCATTTTAACAACTTCTTCATTGTCTCCTGCTTGCATTCTAATGAAAGGCTCTGCAAGAAATATTCCAAATATTCAGAATACTAGCCATATACAAATCGCATTCCCTGCAATTTTTGAAGCTTTTTTGTGATTTTTTTCACCGAGTGATTTTGATAGAAGAGCATTGATACCTATTCCAGTACCAACTCCAAGGGCAGCTGATAGCATTTGTATTGGAAGAGCATATGTAATGGCAAGGTTTGCATAAACACCACCATTTCCCATGTTCATAACAAATGCGGCATCAATTACCGTATATGCGGCCATTAGCATCATCGAGAATACCATTGGTATACTGATTTCCCACACTAACTTACGCATTTTTGTTTGTCCTAAACGAACTCTCATCATAAGCGTACCTCTATTTATTTATGTAAAATGTAATCAAGAAAAAAGAAAAACCAGTTGTAATAAGAACAACTGGCTACCATTTCAGGTCCTATAGCTTTGCGTCACACTCTTTCAAGTGTTTTGCCGAATTATATGTTGATATTATATCTCAACTAAAGAAAATTTCAAGTCTTTTTTGAATGATAATGTTGAATGAAAAGATAAGCTCAAAATGTATTATTATGATTAGAGCGTCAAAAGGTCCAAAAAGCAGTTAATATAAGATAATAATTACAGAAAACATCGAAAATTTCGATGAATATGAACTCTCCCAAGTGCATATTTATCCTAATTTTTCATTTTTTGCATGACAATAAAGATTCTGCTTAAATTTACAGAATCTAGTAATGTTAATTGCGGCAATCTTAAGACCAAAATATAGCTTCGTCCTAAGTCTGCCATGAACAAGAATCTTATCAACGTAATACTTTCGTCTATTAAGTGAAGGTATACTTTTATACCGTGAGACTCGACCTCATTTTTAGCATCAATTAAATCTTGAATACCCGACTTATCAACATCACTGTCATAGTAGTAATTTAGTTTTAATATTAATTCTGTTCCGCCTGCAACAATTCTGACTTTTGAGTTTCCTGTTCTTCTCTCTCTAGTGAATCTAAGAACTTGATCGTTGATTTCACTCTTTCTTCTTCCGTCATTTGTGTGCGGTTTCCAAGTTTCGTGCCATCTTCTAATGTTATCAATGTTCCATCTACTTTCTCTGTTATCCAAGACATCTTTTCTTTGCTCATATAAAAAGTCATCTCCATTTCGATTTTTATTGATTATATCGTATTTATTGTTATCATTCAAGTTTTTTATAGAATTGCGAACATCTTCTTCATCATAAGTTGGTTTAACCTCTCCTTGATGGAGCTCGTTAACACCTTTAACGAATTTAGCTATAATACCATCTTCGCTTTTATCAGCTAGCGCGTCTTGAATAAGAATCACTGTATTAAACGGAAAAAGGTGATTCATCAATCTTTGGAAAGATATATTCAGAAAAATAGAATGCATATGATTTCTTTAAGAATTCTAGTTCTCTTGTTGATAATGAAAATCCTTTATCAAATAAAGAAAGTTGAATGTTATCGTTTCTAACAAATGACATAAAAACACCCCTATACTTGTATATGTATAGTATATCATAATGACAATTAAATAGCCGAAAATATCGATAATATATGTATAAAAGTGTTGACACAAGAAGGTATATATAGTATACTAACTATAGTGAAAACAAGATAACAATATTATCGGTATAGAAGTGTAAACAGCGAATAGAAG
>JAKSVJ010000163.1 GCA_024408015.1 Clostridia bacterium | reverse complement strand
AGACTTTTTCATCAATTTAAGAGTCTGTTCATTTACGATGCACTTTGTTTCTGGAGTGAGTGGACAATGAATTGAAAGATAATCGGATTGTTTGAATAATTCTTCTTTTGAAACGAATGTCACGCCATCATACTGTTGTGGCTTATGAGATACAGCGATGACGTTCATATCGAATGCTTTTGCAATTGTAGCAACTTTCTTTCCTATTGTGCCAAAACCATAAATTCCTAAAGTTTTACCTGCGATTTCTGTTAAAGGGAAAGAGAAGTATGAGAACGTTTTTGAAATTACCCAATCTCCGTTTTGAACACTATTGTTGTACATATCTACTGATGTTGCAAAGTGAAGGATAAATGCGAATACTGTTTGAGCTACAGAGTCGGTTGAATAACCAGGAACATTGCATACAGCGATACCTTTTTCTTTTGCTGCAATTGTATCAATATTGTTATATCCTGTTGCGAACAAACCAATATATTTGAGATTTGGGCACTTGTCCATTAGGTTTCTATCAATATTTGCCTTGTTGCATATAACAGCATCGGCATCACCTATAATGTCAGCGAGTTTATCATATGGCATCATGTCAAAAAATGACACATCGCCAAGTTTTGTTATTTTTTCTAGAGACACGTCACCATTTGTGACAGTGTTAGTGTCTAATACTACTATCTTAATCATAATTATATAAATTTCTTGAACTCGTCGAGAGTCTTTCCAAATTCTTTTAGTGATTGTCTAACCATATTAGGATCAGTAAGATCTACACCTGCAACTTTAAGCTCTTCAATTGGATAATCTGAACCACCCATTGATAGGAATTTAAGGTATTTTGATGGGTCTTTTGTTTCTAGGATATCAGTAGCAATCTTTACTGCACTACAAAAACCAGTTGCATATTGATATACATAGAATGAGTTATAGAAGTGAGGTACTCTTGACCATTCATAATCATGAATTTCATCAATCACAGCATTTGGATAGTATTCTTCGTTGAGTTTTCTGTAAATGGCAGATATTGAAGTAGCATTGAGAGGAGTTCCGTTTGCGTCTGCTTCATGGACATTTCTTTCAAATTCAGCAAACAAAGTCTGTCTAAATACTGTTGTTCTAAAACTTTCAAGTAAATGATTTAAAAGTGCAGCTTTTCTTGCTTTGTCTGTTTCAACACTTAGTAGGTATTTTACCAAGAGAACTTCATTAACAGTTGAAGCTACTTCTGCAACAAGGAGTTTGTATCCATGGTTAGCGTATGAGTTTTCTCTTGATGAAAAATATGAGTGCATTGAGTGACCTAATTCATGTGCAAGAGTGAATGCACTATCAAGAGTGCCAGTGAAGTTGAGAAGGACATATGGGTGAACTCCATGAACACCACAAGAAAATGCTCCGGTTGTTTTTCCTTTTGTTTCATAAACGTCAACCCATCTTTCAGCGAAAGCTCTATCAAGTAGTTCAAGATATTCTTTTCCGAGAGGAGCGCAAGCTTTTTTTACCATTTCCTTAGCTTGTTCATAAGTGAGTGACATATCAGCACTAGCAACCATTGGGCAATACATATCGTACATGTGAACATCAGAAACACCAAGAATTTTCTTTCTGACATCAATGTATTCTCTCATGGTTGGAATTTCACTTCTAACAGCAGCAACTAGATTATCATAAACAGACAATGGAACATTGGATCCAGAAAGTGATTTTTCACAAGCGCTGTTATAGCTTCTGATTTTTGCATAAACATTATTGGTCTTTACTGCTCCGGTATATGTAGCAGCGAGCGTGTTAATGTGGTTTTTGAATTGCTCTGTATATTTTTCAAAAGCAGTAGCACGAATATCTCTATCATTGCTTTCAAGATATGCGCGATATAGGGCATGTGAAAGTGGATAATCTTTTCCATTAACTGTAAAATTAGGGAACTGGATATCAACAGCTTCTAACATTTCGAAAGCGTTTTCAGGTGTTGATACAATCTCACCCATCATTGCAAGCATGTTTTCAGTCTTTGCGTCAAGAGTGTGAGCTTTTGAACGAGCTATATCTTCATAAATATGTTTGTAATCAGCAAGACTTGGGTCGCTTAAGAAGCTAGATGTTTTTTCTTCGGATGCAGACAATATTTCTGGGTCAACAAAAGATGTTGCCATACCATATGAAACGTATAGATTCATAGCTTTTGAAGCTTTTGTTTGATAATCTGCATTACCATTGTCTAAACTTTTTTGAAGAAATGCATAAAGATATACTCTATTAACAATTTCACCAATTTCGTATATTAAGTCCAAACCATTTTTCAATGACTCAGATGAATTTGTAAGTGTACCTTGTAGCGCTTGAATCTCAGGAATTCTCTTTTCGGCGCCTTGCAATGCATCTTCCCATTCTTTATCATCTTTGTAAATGTGGGTAAAATCCCATGTTAAACTTTTTTCAATTTTTGTTCTGTCTTCCATTTTTAAGACTCCTTATATTTTATTAAGTCCACAATTTGTCTCTTGATAGTAAATCCCAGTTAGGTTTTAACACATCATATTTTTTGCCTTTTTCATCAGTGTATGTTGACTTGTACACATAGCCTTCAATGATCATTTGATCAAGCGCTTTTCCTAATGCTTTTTTAGTAACGCCATTCTTGAATCCTGTGCGTTCAAGTATCTTTTCACGTGTTGACTTCTCTCCAAATTCTCTATGAACCATTATATAATTAAAATTATCGACTAACATTTTGTAGTATTCTTTATATACATCAGTATCCGATGGTATTTCTTTACACCAGGTTGCGCTTTCTTTCAATTGAGCGCTTGTAGCACCTGTAATTCCATATATGCCGTCTTGTTTTTTACATTCTTTAATTATGAATCTAACTACGGATTTAAAGTGTCCGTCACCGGTAAATATTACGAAAGTGTCGACATTTTTCTCGGTAATGGTTTTTCTATATATGTAATCGAGAAGAATGAAATCTGTAAAATCTTTTTTGAAATGTTCACTAGAATTTTTTGTGTCAAAAATTTGTGTCGTTACGTCTCTAATTTGTTCGAGCTCATTTCTTAAAGCGGTATTTGAAAAGTCCGCAAAAAAAGCAATTTCTATCACGTCGTATTGTTCTTTTAGTTCTCTAGCCCATGCTTTAACATCAGGCTTTATTGAAAAGAATTTATCAAGAGATATGAACCAATGCTCAAAGTCAACAAAGGCGATACATGTTGGCTTTGAATTCTTTTTTTTGACATTAAATAATCCCATTTTGTCCTCCTTTCCTCGCTTAATAATTTACCATTTTGAGCATTTCATGTCAACTGAAAATTAATTCACAAAAACACATCTATTTTTTATAAAACTATGGATAAAATATCAGATTTATTTAATGATAAAAATGAAAACACTGAAAAAGATGAAGGAGAAGAACCAGATGAATTGAAATATATGAAACCATTAAATGATTCAGGTGATGAAGATTCCGAAGATGAAGATAACAAAAGGAGGGGAGATGGTATTTTTATAACAGAATCATCAGTAGAAG
>JAKSVJ010000162.1 GCA_024408015.1 Clostridia bacterium | reverse complement strand
AATAATATCTGAGCCAAGATTTGATGTTAATATTATTATCGTATTCTTGAAGTCTACAGTTCTTCCCTTACTATCTGTCACTCTACCATCATCAAGGATTTGTAGCATAACATTGAATACATCTGGGTGAGCCTTTTCAACTTCATCAAACAAAATAACGCTGTATGGGTGACGTCGTACGGCCTCAGTTAATTGTCCACCTTCATCATAGCCAACATAGCCTGGAGGCGCTCCAATTAGACGAGATACTGAAAACTTCTCCATATACTCACTCATATCTATTCTAATGATGTTATGCTCATCATCAAATAGTGTTTGTGCTAATGACTTTGCAAGTTCTGTCTTGCCCACACCTGTAGGTCCTAAGAACAAGAATGAGCCTATTGGACGTCTTGGGTCCTTGATACCAGCTCTGGAGCGAAGAATAGCATCCGCAACCTTCATGACAGCCTCATCTTGACCTATTACTCTTTCATGTAATACATCATCAAGGTGTAATAGCTTTTCTCTTTCTCCCTCAAGCAATTTTGAAACTGGAACTCCACTCCACCTAGAAACAATTTTCGCTATCTCTTCTTCAGAGACTGAATTTCTAAGTAAGACATTCTCTCTTGTGCCTGCTTCGTTCTCAGCATTTTCTAGTTCTTTTTGTAGACCAGGAAGTTTTCCGTATTTTAACTCAGCTGCTTTTTCAAGGTTGTACTCATTTTGAGCTTTTTCTATGTCAGCATTGACTTGCTCAATTTGTTCACGAAGTTTTGCAACTCTATCATTACCAGCTTTTTCGCCCTCCCATTTAGCTTTACCAACAGAAAACTCTTCACGTAGTTTTGACAAATCCTTTTGAATCTCTTCAAGATGTTCAATTGATAATTTATCGTTTTCTTTTTTAAGGGCAGCTTCTTCTATTTCAAGCTGCATTATCTTTCTTGATATTTCATCAAGTTCTGTTGGCATTGAATTCATTTCTGTTTTTATCAAAGCACAAGCCTCATCAATAAGGTCAATAGCTTTATCAGGAAGGAATCTATCAGAAATATATCTATTCGATAAAACCGCTGCAGATATCAAAGCATTGTCATGAATCTTAACGCCATGATATACTTCATATCTTTCTTTAAGTCCTCTCAGAATAGAAATAGTGTCTTCGACAGTAGGTTCAGCTACCATTACAGGTTGAAATCTTCTTTCAAGTGCAGGATCTGTTTCAATATATTTTCTATATTCGTTAAGCGTTGTAGCACCAATACAATGTAGTTCACCACGTGCAAGCATAGGCTTTAATAAGTTACCTGCATCCATTGCGCCATCAGTCTTACCTGCGCCAACAATTGTATGAAGTTCATCAATAAATAAAATTATCTTGCCATCAGATTTTCTAACTTCCTCTAGAACTGCTTTAAGTCTTTCCTCAAATTCACCTCTAAATTTTGCACCGGCTATCAAAGCACCCATATCAAGTGAGAATAGTTGTCTATCCTTTAGATTTTCTGGCACATCACCACTTACAATACGAATAGCAAGACCTTCTGCTATTGCGGTTTTGCCGACACCTGGTTCGCCGATTAGACAAGGGTTGTTCTTCGTTTTTCTTGACAATATACGTATAACATTACGTATCTCTTCATCTCTGCCAATTACAGGATCGAGCTTTTTAGCTCTTGCTTTCTCCACCAAATCCTGACCATATTTTTTCAATACTTCATATTTCTCTTCTGGATTGTCAGAATCCACTCTTTGATTTCCTCTAATTTCCATAAGTGCCTTTAAAAAGCTTTCTCTGTTGATATTATTCTTTTTGAAAATTGTTTTTATATAGTCTGTTGAATGCGTTAGCATTCCGAGGATAATATGCTCAACAGATACATATGTATCCTTCATATTCTCAGCTTTTTCTGCTTCATTCAACGCTTGTCCTAAAGTTTGATCAGCATAAAGTCCATCAGCTTTTGAACCTGACACTTTAGGAAATGATGATATTTTACTGTTTAAATTTGAAATAATTTGATTTACTTCAGCACCACATTTTCCAAACAAATTTGGTACTACACCGTCTTTTTGAATAAGCAATGCAAGAAGAACATGTTCTTCTGTTAATGTTTGATTACCATTCTCCATTGCAATACTTTGAGCTGTTTGTATTGCTTCTATACTTCTTTGTGTAAGTTTTTGTGTATTCACAAAATCATCTTCTTTCTAAATGACAAATCCATCTCGGAAAATCTTTCTAACGATATTTTCCGCTTCAACAGGATTATTTAAATTCATAAAATATGCTTTAATTGCTTTGTCAAATATTTTTATATACTCAGTAACTAAATCTTCAAAAGAATTCTTTGATTCTTTTCTAAAATACAATTTTCTTGTTAGTTTGAATCCATCAATTTGATATTCCACGCCATCAATATATTTTCGTTCTTCGTCTATCCATATAACATAAAACTGCTGTAATGCTCTAATCAATGCTGCATTTTGAGTTCTCATTGAAACTCTTAGTTCCCCGGCTGTCATACCATTACTTGTTTTCTCCAAAAACACATTATATTGTACCGTTGGATTATATTTAAATGGCAAAGCTGAACGCAATGACATCATAGTATCAGATGGTTGAGCATTGAGTTGGAATACGTCATCGGAACATAAAACATTCTCAATATATTTAAAAATTTCCCCAAGACGCATCTCTGGAGTTTTTAAAGAAACTGCCTCAGCGAGAATTCTATTAATCATCCCTGACCTATTCGTACCGTTTTTATATGCTAACACATCAATAGCTTTTACTACATCATCAGATAAAATTACTGAATACAAACTCTTTGACATAACTGTTTCCTCTTTCTTTATTTGCCATCATTATATCACTGTTTTATAATTTGTCAAGCAATTTATATAAATTTATTTACAAGTTTTGTAATTACGTTAGCAACATAACATTTAATGCAGCTTCTTCACAACGAAAAAAGAAGCATTGATCATACAAGATGAACAATACTTCTTTTTGACAAGGTTTATTTATTTTTTGTTAATCCCACGTACATTTTGACTCAGTACATGTACCAAAAGCGCAGCAATCATGATTAATATAGTAAGTACATCTACATCTATTGCCCCCAATACGTTCAATACAATCACCAGGAACAGTACAGAATGGCAAGCTTTCGTCAACGGCACCACCAGTTACATTTTCCAATTCTTCAGGTGATAATTCTTGAACTGGAGCTACGTTTATTGCTCCACAACCCTTTCTATTGCAACCACCACATCCTGGCTTGCATCTTTTCTCTTCCATTGTTATACCTCCAAGTTTTATTTTTATCATTTTTTAGTTTCAATCATATATACGAACAAAATTTGATAATGGCTACAGCTATTTTAAAATTCAAAAACAACAAGTGAATGACAATTCATTTTTGGAATTTTTGTATATACTTTTCCATCTTCAAACTTAAAATCAAGTTCCAATTTTTCAATTGGCATATATACCCTTTTAATAGTTTTGGGAACATTTATTGATACTGGTATATTGTATATTGTTGGAATATCTTCAAT
>JAKSVJ010000161.1 GCA_024408015.1 Clostridia bacterium | reverse complement strand
TATACCACTGTTCTCTTTTGATTCAGTATGAGTTGATGTTTCAATTTTTCTTTTTCTTTTAAGTTCAACTGTGGCTGTTATTTGAGTTCCATTGTCTACTACAGTTACATCTGCTCTCTCATTGACATTTGATTCATCTTGATCATGAGAAAACTTCGAAACTGGGAAAAACAGGAGGCATAAAGTTTGCACATAATACTCGTTTATGTCGCCTTTTATGTTAAGTATCATTTACCTTTGTCCTTTTTTGTGAGAATTTCGCTATCCATAACAATAGTTATTGGACCATCATTCAAAAGTGATAATTTCATGTCAGCGCCGAAAATTCCAGTCGAAACATTTCCAACAAGAGGTCTTAAAAGTGACACAAAATACTCATATAGCTCATTTGCACGTGTTGGTTCTTCAGATTCAAAGTAATCTGGTCTATTACCATGTGCATAATTTGCATATAGAGTGAAATTTGAAACAACTATTGCAGAACCACCAATGTCAACAATGCTCTTATTTAGCTTTCCGTTTTCATCGCTAAAGATTCTTAGCTTTGATATTTTTTCTGCAAGCTTTTGTGCATCTTCTTCGCTATCCCCTTTTCTAACACCAAGGAGAATCACAAGACCGTCACCAATCTTTCCGGTGAGTACTCCATCGGAAACAACTTGTGCTTCACTTACTCTTTGTAATACTGCGCGCATTAAGAATTACCTCTTTGAATATTAAATACACCTCTAATGCCTCTAAGTCTTGAAATAATTGCATTAAGATGTTCTACGTTCTTACATGATACAGCAATATTAATAATCATATCATCTGGACCATGTTTTTGAGTAAATACTTGAGTGATAGATACTTTCATATCTGCTAATGCCATACTAATATCAGCAAGCATTGAAATTCTATCTTCAGCATATATTTTAAGCATAGCATCGTAAGAATCATTTTTAGAGCTAGTGTAACCATGTGCCCATTCAACACTAACAAATCTATCTTTATTCTCTTCGACACTCTTCAATACATTTTGACAGTCACATTTATGTACTGAAATGCCAAAACCTTTTGTAATAAATCCAACAATAGCATCGCCTGGCAATGGATTACAACATTTTGCAAACTTAACCGAGCAACCATCCTGGCCATCAACAATAACGCCACCATTATTCTTTGATGCTTTTGCATTCGTTTGAAGTGTTATTTCTGGAACTACTTCAGGTTCTCTAGATGCAATCAAACTCTCGAATTCATCTTTGAGTTTTATTGCAATCTTGCTAAGTGAAATACCACCATAACCAATCATATTATACATATCATCAGCGCAAGTCATACCATTTCTTGTAGCAACAGCTTCTACAACCTGATCCATGTCGCTTTGAGTAACCTTGCCGTATTTCTTGAGTTCTGAGAGAATTTCTTCTCTACCGGCAATAATATTGTCGTCTCGCTTCTCTTTTTTGAACCATTGCCTAATTTTGGCCTTGGCATCACTAGTTTTTGCAATTTTAAGCCAGTCACGGCTCGGTCCTTTAGATGCTTGAGAAGTAATAATCTCAACAATTTCGCCGTTATGAAGTTCTCTATCAATTGGAACAATAACACCATTGACCTTGGCGCCAATCATCTTATTACCAACTGCAGAGTGGATATGATAAGCAAAGTCTATACAGTTTGAATCTTGTGGGAGAGTAATAACGTCACCACTAGGAGTAAACACAAATGTCTCATCTGAGAATATATCAATTTTAAGAGCATCAATAAAGTCTTCAGGATCGGCTGTCGAAGACTCATTCTCAACAAGTTTTGTAATCCACTCGAGTTTTTGATCGATATCAAGTCCACCCTTATCACCGGATTTATATTTCCAGTGAGCAGCGATACCAAATTCAGCCACATGATGCATTTCCCAAGTTCTAATTTGAACTTCAAACGGCACACCATCTTTACCAATGACGGTAGTATGAAGTGAACGATAGTTATTTGCTTTAGGGATAGAAATATAATCTTTGAATCTACCTGGGATAGTGTTATATAGCTCGTGGATTACACCAAGAGCTGTATAACATTCAAGTTCAGTATCAACAATAAGTCTAACAGCATAAAAGTCATAAATTTCATCAAAAGTCTTCTTTTGCATGAACATTTTTCTATATATGCTATATACAGACTTTACTCTTCCTTCAATATCACACTTTATGTGATAGTCGTTCATACTATTTAGAATGGATTCTTTTGTATGTTCAATAAAGTCTTTGTTTTGACCATAACGTTTCTCAATATCGTCATTTACAGCTTTAAAACCATCTGGGTCAAGATATGAGAGAGATAAATTCTCAAGTTCCTGTTTAACTCTTTGCATACCAAGTCTATGAGCCAACGGCGCATATACATGCATAGTTTCAAGTGCTATTCTACGCTGTTTTTCAGGTGGTTGAGCAGCCAAAGTTCTCATATTATGGATTCTATCTGCGAGTTTAATGAATATAACTCGGACATCTTTAGCCATAGCAAGAAACATCTTTCTAAGGCTTTCCATATGCATATCTTCTTTGTCAACAAACTGAATTTGAACGAGCTTTGTCAAACCTTCAACAAGTTCATATACTTGCTGACCAAATAGTCTCTTTATTGTCTCAACATCAGTCTTATCAGCACAATCCTCAAGCGTATCATGAAGAAGTGCTGCGCAAATAGAATCGGTATCTAGACCAAATTCAGCAACAATACAAGCAACACTTATTGGATGGCAAATATACTTTTCGCCACTTTTTCTAAATTGCCCTTCATGTAATGAAGCTGCATATTCATATGCTTGCTGTATTTTTTCAAAATTATAGTTTTTACCTAGATCTTTAAGAGTTGAAACCAGGTTTTCGTAGTTGTCTTCCATTTATTGCTCCACCATTAAAATGGTTTGTTATCTGTTAAAAAATCTTTGCATTGTTGGTGTTCTAAACAAATCAACCTTCTCTTTTGTCTTCAAAACAACAACTTTATATACAAGGATGCGTTTCTTATCTTCAACGACATCCATAATCCCAGCTTCTTGGAATACTTTAAGCATCATAAGAAGCTTTTGAACTGAATATTCTGGCAATGATTTTGCCAAAGCACGAATATTTACATATTCGCTAGAAATTGATGTTATTTGTCTATAGAGAATTTCAAAATCATATCTTGTTGGAACTTCATTTCTTGTAAACTTCTCTATCTTTAAAGAATCAGTTTTAGCTTTCTGAGCATAATCACTCAGTCTAACTTTATCGGAATTTGTTCTATCAACGTCTTTTAATATGAGCTGAACGTTTCTATTTCCTCTAAATTCGTTTATGTCTATATTATATACGACATCAATCTTATCTCCAACCATGTAACCTTCTTCCACAAGGTTTGTGCCAAAGAAAACGCTATATATTGAACAACCATCTTTTGCTAAAGTCATTCTTGTATGTTTACCAGCACTCAAAGCTGCGATATCTGTAATCTCGCAATCTCTCAATAGGAATACTGGGATTGGGTTACCTGCTCCATATGGTTCAAGTAATGCAACTGATTCTGCAGTTTGTTCTGTTATATCAACAGCATCAATTACACCATCAATAACAAGTCTTGGTGTGCAATCCATATCTTTCATTACATTACCAATGTACTCGTTAA
>JAKSVJ010000160.1 GCA_024408015.1 Clostridia bacterium | reverse complement strand
AAAACATGCCAAACCAATTAAACCTTCAACTAAAGAGAAAATCCAACCAATAAATGGAATTCCAGAAAGGAGTCCTAACACTACAATTGCTATAATTTCAGCAATGGCTAGCACGATACCTTGATTGCAGTGATAACGAGCGAATTTTGAACCCTTAGCAGCAAACAATGGTATAAGTACTAGCCAAGAAAGATATGCCAATATTCCCATTGCTTTGTTGCTTTGAATGTCTTGTTCTTCAAACTCACTTGTTGAGTCCGTTGTGTTGTTTATTTCTTTAAACTTTTCTTCAAAGTTAGATGATGATTTTTCTTCATTCATTTTTGTCCCACATAAAGGACAAACATTAACACCATCATCAACTTCTTGTCCACATTTTTTACAAATTGCCATTGACTTATCTCCTATGTTATTAATTATTTATTCTTTTTCTTTTTGTTGATAACCATTATTAAAACAATTACAACTAATACAATTATAGCAAACCAAATAAACAAACAAATTCCAAGCGGCTGAAATGGACATATTCCACAAACCTTGCACACTTTTTTATCTTGATTATCATCAGGTGTATTAGGTGTTCCATTCTCACCTATTCCATCTGTTGTACTGCTATCTTCACCATTGCTACCAGTCATTCCGTTTGTTATTGTTTTAATAAAAAACTCATTACCAGCGTTATAACAAATACCATTCAAATCTTCGATATCAATACCATTGATTTTAATATTTCGATAAAACGTATCTTCATCTTGTGCGAACAATCTTCCTATACGCAAGAAATAAGAATAGTTCTCGTGATCAAAAGCATCATCGTCAGAGCACAAATATCCATAAACGTTTAACGCTTCATCTACATAATCATAATCTTCAGTTGTTTTTCCTGGTTCTAATTCGGAAACGTATTTAAACCAATCAACACTCTCCAAAGTAAACTCTTCTGTTCTATCTACAAGTTTTCCTTCGTCAACTGATGCAAATACTGTTATCTTCGTTTCATTAACTTTTTCCCCATTTTTTTCATCAAATCTTATGTCAAATTCGGTATAAGTTTTTGGCTCTGCTGCAATAGCTGTAATTGATGTTAAACCACCAATCAATAGTAATGTTAGCACAAAACATATAATTTTTTTCATAATAAATTCCTCGTCACATTATTTGTCCATGTTTTTTAAAATATTAGAATACTCCATCAAGTCTTCATATGTTGTATATAAAAATCCATCCTGGTTATAATTTATAACAACATATCCACCGTTTGCCTCAACTGAATTAATACCTTCATCCAAATTTCCTTTTAATGAACTTTCAACAATTTTAGCAACTTCTTTATCACCATAGTCTATGTATGTTTTATATCCAGTTACATTTGTCCCATCGTGCGTGAAAACATGTGTTGTGTTTCCAATTGTAATTACCACGGTGTGGTTATCTTCTTTAACATTCAAAACAAATTCTTCATTGTTTTCTACGTTATCTTTGTTCCCTTCGTTATCTGTTACTTGATTTGTATCATTTCCGGAGTCATCACCAATTGAACCACACGCCACAAAAAATACAAATATCGTTAATGCCATTAAAATGATTATGATTTTTTTCATGTATTCCTCCAAATTATACACAACAATTTGTTGAGTATTTGTTATGCATATATTTTACTTATATTGTGTTTGTATTAAAACCTACCATAGGTAGGGTTAGTGGTAGGGTTGCACTTATTACTTAACAAAAGAGAGTGACCACAATTAATGTGATCACTCAAAATTCACTTATGTTTTTATTTGTTGCTTGAAACAATACCAGAACACCTTTTAAACAGTTCCTCTTTGTTGGAAAATCCCAACTTATCATAAATTTTTCTATAGAAATCTTTAACTGTTGTTATTTCAATTCCAAGATCATAAGCAATTTCCTTTTGTTTTTTTCCTTCTAACATTTCAACCAAAACCTCTGTTTCTCTCCCGGTTAAGGTTTGCACTCTAGTTAGTGTTGTCATAATTGTATCAATATCTTCTTTAGTAAACCATGCATTAACAATAATCGGTGCATTTGTTTTATCGACAATTGACTCTAAGGTCTTGTCATTATTTGATTGCTCTTTCTTTCGTGTTATCAACACAGCAACCAATATAATTACAACAATGATAGCCAGTATAATATAATATAGTGCAAAACTAGTATTTAGGCTATCATTTTCAATTTCCTTATATAAACTAATATCATAATTAGAACCTATATGAGGATTATTTAATTTCCCGCTATATCGATTACCAATCAGTGAATCCGAATAGTCACTTGGTATACTAAAATCAAATTCTCCGCAAGCTACTATTTGCCCCGATACACCATTGTAATTAATTGTAATATTATCACTATTCAATTTACCGTTTGAGGCTACATAGTTATATTTATTATCTAAAGCTGGTTTTTCGTATCTTGGGAACACATCACTAAAAGTATCATCAATTATAATGCTACATGTTGCTTTAATATATGGTATTTCCATAATATCACCAGGATGTGATGCCCATAGTATCATCTTCTCATCATGGTAATCATATGTTGAATCACAAGTGTTATTATAATATGCACAAAATTCTAGTTCGAGTTCTCCCGCTGCAATATCTACAAAAACACCAGAATAATGGCTGTATATACCTCCATAAGCATTTTGAGCAGAATTGTTGTAAATACTAGAATTTAAAACCAAAACCTTTGACCCTGTTAGACCACTATGGTAAATTGCTCCACCTTGTGCCATGTTGTTCCAAGGACCAACATCACCCGTCCAGTTAGTTGAATGTTCTTCAGCTCTATTGTTTGCTAATACACATCCATCAATAATACCGTCTACATTTACAAGAGATAATCCACCTCCCATAGAAGCTTCATTTCCAACAATATAACAATTAACTATAGACAATTTTGACCCTTCAGCATATATTCCGCCTCCCTGGATTTTATCTTCGTCAGGAAGATCTCTATCGGAAAAGACATGATTTGCCGAATTGTTTTCTATTCTACTATTTTCAATAGATAACGAAGTGCCACTAGCATAAATAGCTCCTCCGCCAATGCTAAATTCGCATTCTCCACTATAATTATCTTTGATAACACAGTTTGTCATTGAAAGCGCAACATTCTTGTTTGCCTCAATAAATAACGCTCCACCATCATATAGGGCGGCATTGTTTGCAATATTACATTTGTCAAAGCTGATATTTAGAGAACATCCAGAGTAATCTCCAAACATTTCCATCAATGATGGTATTGAAGTATAGTCGCCATAACGAATATGCAGAATTGGCCCATATTCGTGCATGTAGTTTTGAAAATCGCATCCCACAAATTTGGCATCAACATTGCCTTTAAACGATAATGCATATTGCGCCATTTCCGGCTCGTCCAATATATATTCTTGCTCTTCTTCACTCCAAGGATAATCAAAATCACTATACTTTAATTGATTCGTATTTATTAATCCGTCAAACACTATGTTTTCAATGATGAAAGTGCTTCTATTATCGCTTGTTTTACCACCTTCAAGAATTAAACTGCCATTTTTTAAGACAGCTTTTCTATAGTTGTAACCACTTTTAATTGTGAGACTTTTATCTATTTCAATTCTCATAATACAATTTGCTATATCATCAGTAGGAGTGAAATCAAT
>JAKSVJ010000016.1 GCA_024408015.1 Clostridia bacterium | reverse complement strand
CGTGAGCATTGTATCTAATTTTTCTATCTTTGTTGATATCAACTACATAGTTTCGCTTTCTATGTAACTCTTCAAGATCGCATTGAGCTTCCCATTGGAATGGAGTAAATGGTTTTGGAATAAAGCAAGCAGCACTAATTGTTACTTGTGGTGGACGCTTTACTCTATCAGGAGTTCTATAATATTCCTCAATTACTTCCCTTGCCAATGCAACTATTCCATCAAGATCTTCATCTGTTTCAGTTGGCAAACCTTGCATGAAATACAACTTAACTGATGTCTTACCACCTGCAAATGCAACGTGACAAGCGCGCAACAAATCAGGCTCACAAATGTTCTTGTTGATTACATCACGAAGTCTTTGTGTACCAGCCTCAGGAGCAAATGTAATACCACCCGTTCTAATTGTTGAGATTTTATCCATCAATTCTTTGGTGAAACTGTTAACACGAAGTGATGGCAATGATAGAGATATCTTTCTATCATCAGTCCACTTTAGTAATTCATCTGTCAACTTATCAATGCAAGAATAGTCACTAATTGAAAGAGATGACAATGTGATTTCATCATAACCGGTATTATCAATTAAAGTTTTTGCCGTTTCATTTAGTTTTTCAACTGTTTTTTCTCTAACAGGTCTGTATGTCATACCAGCTTGGCAGAATCTACAACCTCTAATACAACCTCTGTATACTTCAAGAACTACTCTATCTTGTACTGTTTCAATATATGGCATTACAAGATTCTCTGGAAATGGAGCTTTGTCCATATCTTTTACAATACGTTTTCTAATTGATGTTGGAATATCATCATATTTTGGTGTGTATGACTTGATTGTACCATCTTCGTTATATGCAACTTCATATAGTGAAGGAACATAAAATCCTTCAAGTTTTGCTAATTCATGAAGCAACTCTTCTTTTGTCATATCACTGTGTTTATATTTTCTATACATCTCACAAAGTTCAGGGAGTTCTTCCTCGCCTTCACCAATTAGACATACATCAACGAAATCAGCATATGGCTCTGCATTGTATGTACAAGGACCACCGCAAACGATGAGTGGCTCTTTTTCATCTCTATCACGTTGAAGAAGAGGTACTCCCGCAAGCTTCATCATGTTGAGCATGTTTGTATAACAAAGTTCGTATTGAAGAGTGAATCCAATAATATCAAAATCTTTTAATGAATCTCCACTTTCAACTGCCCAAAGAGGTATGTTGTGCTCTTTCATTTGCTCTTCCATATCTACCCATGGATGATATGATCTTTCACACCAAACATAATCCATCTTGTTCATTATATCATACAAAATACGTATGCCTAGATTAGACATACCTATCTCATAAGTGTCAGGGAAACAAAATGCAAATCTTACATCAACTTTTGATTTGTCTTTGATGACTTGTCCCCATTCGCCTCCGACATATCGTCCAGGCTTTTCAACTTTTTTCAGAATATACTCTGGAATTACCATTACTTCCCCCTATGTGTCTTCCTTGTTTTCTATCATTCCCCTGCGTCTACACAAAGGTCCCATTTGACAATAAACACAAGCCAGATCTCTAGAATTCTTCATGATTGGTCTTGCATTGGCATTGCCGCTCTTCATATCATTACCAAGTTTCATTATGTTTTCTAGAACCGTGTTTTTTACTTCATCGATGTTCTCGACAGGTTCAATGTGAGTGCTTTTACTTATCATGTTCTCAGCCACATGTGATTCTTCATTTGAAAAAATCATACTTGAGTGTCCAATTTTAATCACACTGTCATCATCACTTCTTGAAGCAGTACTTTGAGCATCAAGAGTCACATATGATATACCACCTGGCACTGCTTTTCCATATTTGCTCGCACCATTTTGAGCGAGTGTAAATAGGTATATTAACATTTGCATATCAATACCCATTTTAACATTTTGCATATTAAATGTTTTTTTGCCTGTCTTGTAGTCTGTGATTAATAAGTGTGTATCACCATTTTCATCAGTATAAGTGTCAACTCTATCGACTTTACCAACTATTTTGAATATTGTATCGTCACTAACAATTTCAAGTGGATTTATGTCATTCTTGCCATTGTTAATTCTAAGTTCAAAATCTTTAGGTTTAAAGTCACTACATGACATTTCATTTTTGATATCATCAATGAACTTTCTTGTACTCTTACACAAATAATCAGTTGTGTGCTTAATTTGCAACGGGATGTCAGAATGAATTATTGATTTAAGATAATTTTCGGATGTTTCCGCAACGATTTTATCTATATCTTGATCAGAACAATTCGGATTTTCAGCAACATATTTCACAGCTATCTCAAGAAGTTTGTGAACAAAGTTGCCAATGCTTAGAGCATCAAAAGAATGAGGTTCATTATCTTCGAGCTTAAGCTCATATTTGCAAAAATATGAGAAATGACAACCAACATATGTATCAAGTATAGAACTTGACATTGCTATTTCTTTGCCAAAAATCTCATTCGCCACTTCGGCACTAATCATAGTATCTTCTGCAGATATCGGTGAGGATAACGACTTGATTTTTTCAGAATAGTTATCATTCTCTTTTAGAGGTTCCTCTAAACGCTTTGACAACGCATCATCATGGCCAACGTAGTATTCAAAACCACTGTCCAAATCCCACACTTTATCGCTATCAGATGACTCCGAATAATCGATAACAGGAATGTTTGGAAAAATACTCTTCACTTGTCTTACGCCAGATGAGAGTGTGTCATCTTTATCGTCAGTTGAAATATATGTCATAACGAGTTCTTCTGATGCTGAGGCCAAATTGGCGTAGAAGAAATATAATTCATCCGTCAACTTGTTCATCAATCTTGATGAAAGTTCAATTCCAACACCGAATAACTCTGATTTTTCTTGTTCTGTAAATATCCCGCTGTCATCAACACTAGCTGGAAATACGCCTTCGTTACACCCAAGCATATATACGCAAGGTGTTCCTTGAACGCTTACGGTTGCAGCATCAGTGATAGTAACAACATCAAGTGACAAAGGAATACTACCAATTTTTGTATCAGACAATAGCGCTTGAAGGTATGTCTTGAATTGTGTAACATCACAATCTTGATCACCAATAGAAGTCACCATTATATCTAAGACATCGCAAAATGATTTCCAAATTTGTCTTAATATAAGTTCTTTGCTATAGTCATGATTTTTCTTTGCTTCATCTGCAGATTGTGATAGTTTTTTGCTAACCTCAAGTGTTGAAGCAAAGTTATATAAAGCCCTGGATTTTTCAGTTACTGTTTTTGCGCTTCTAAATACAGTAAAGAAACTAATTAATGGAACAACTATGCGATTTCTAATATCATTGAGCCTTTTTAGAAGTTCAACATCTGACTCGCTGAAGTACTCAACCATTCCTCTTGGATTTTCAACGAATTCCTCAAACAGTTTTCTTCCGCTGATTCTCCATTTTGAAACGTAGTTTTCAAAAATATATATGTCATCCTTTTCAATGCCACACATGTCAGATTTGAGATATGATATGAGATTATCGCCATAGACTCCACGCTCTACCATTTCCAATGCACTCATAATAAATCTAACAAATGACAAGCTTCCAATTTCAATCTTTTCTGCATCGAAATATGGGATGTTATATTTGTCGAAAATGGCGTCAATAATGCCGTGATATGATGTGATATTTCTAGTTACGACAGCAAAATCTCTCCATCTTCTTTTGCTTCCATCGATCTTAATTTGTTTTAAAATGTCGATTGCAACTGATTCAGCTTCTTGATATTTATTTTTTGTTTTAAAGAGTCTAATATGACTAGGCGTTTCTTCTATTTGTTTTGAACCGGTTCTACCAGACCAATAACGAGCTGCCATATATTGCAATTCTTTATTTTTTTGTCTTTTTTGTTCAACATTTAAGTTAACATCTACACATCTTGCTGACAAGCGGTTTGCCATTCTGTGCAATGTTTTATTCATTGATATATAATCAGCAAATATTGGTGAGTTTTCGTCCTCTTTTTGGTTGTATGATATTGATATATATACCTCATCACACTCTTCCATGATTATGTTGATTATTTGTAGTTCTTGTTTGTTAAATGACTTGAATCCATCAATGAAAACAGCAGAATTTTTGAAGAACTCTTTATCTCTTAAAACATCTGCAACAGCTGACATTATACCATCGGGATCTTTCCACTTTTGAGAAATCTTGTTGTCAAATTCATCAAAAATCATCGCCAAATCATGTAGCTTGTTTCCTGTTTTTCCTGGAAGTTGAGCTGCCGCTTGTTTCAACATATCATTAGTAATGAGTTCTTTTGTGAACTCTCTTCTTGTTGAAATTAGCTTTTCAGTCATTTTGATATCAGATTTGGATATCGTTCCATACTCTACAAGACCATTGGACAATTGAAGTACTGTTGTACTCATAAGTAGCTTTTTGGCACTACTACCGATATACTCATCACAAATACCACCGAACTGTCTAAAAACATAATCAGCAAGTCTTTTAAAATCAAATACATCTAATTTTCCTGATGAACTTTTGTTAAATACCATTTTTTCAACATTAACAGTCTGTCTATCAGGAACAATATAGAACACTTGTTGTCCTCTGGAGGTATGTTCTAGAGCTTCATCGACCAAACTAACAGTTTTATTTGTACCACTTCTGCCATATCTAAACTCTATCATGTTGTACCTCCTTTGATTATTTAACTCTTTATAAAGATGTTCCTTCTAATCGTTTCCCTTTTTCTCCACGAAAAGGCTCTTTCATAGAACTCTTTATCGTCCATTGAATCTAATATTTCAAGACTCAAATTCTTTATTCTATCTTTTTTGAAAAATTCTATTGGTGTTTCTTCAACGCCTTTGTTATGTGGGCATACATCTTGGCAAATATCGCATCCCCACACATAAGGATATTTCTTTATGTAATCAATTTCTTCTGGCTTTAATTCGCCCTTCTTTTGTGTAATGGCTGATAAGCAGCCCATGTTGTCAATTGTCATAGGACAGCTTTTTCTACACAACCCACAGTGCTCACAAGTTTTAATTGTGTAATCTTCTCGCTTGATGCCAAATGTTTCACAATCTAATGTTGTTATAAACTCACCTATGAAAACATATGAACCATATCTCTCATTTAAGATAACATAACTATCTCCTCTGACACCTAGCCCTGACTTCAGAGCAGCTGTTGTTTCTTCGATAGGAGATACATCGGAAAATCCCATAAATCTTCCACCAAATGCCTTCTCAAGTTCTGGCTCTAATCTCTCTTTTAATCCATCAAAATAGAAATGATAATCTTTTGGTCTTGCATATCTAGAAACATTTCCGTCGCCATCATTAATGTTATATGGCATCAAAAATACTATAGCTGTTTTTACACTAGATACATCGACGCCACGTCTCTCTATAAGGTCGCGTCTTCTTATGTCGCACTCGGACATTGGAAGCACTGAATATTCTAAAATTTGCTCTTTTGAAAATATTGATTCCAAAGTCATATTGGTAGACCTCCACAAAAACGCGCTTGAAAAACCACAAGATATATGGTATTATTTTAAAAGACACACAAAATAGTGCTATGGTTTTGAGATAACTTGATTTTCTCAATTCTTACACTGATTAATATATTATACTATTTTTAAGATTGAAAATCAACTAAAACGGAGAACGAACAATGGCAAAAAAAGCGCAAATATATGACGATTCCGTCATTACGATGCTTAGAGGCGAGGACAGAGTTAGAAAACGTCCTGCCGTAATATTTGGATCTGATGGTATCGATGGTTGTGAACATAGTGCTTTTGAAATCATATCAAACGCGGTTGACGAAGCTCGTGAAGGTCATGGTAATGTAATCAATATATCATATAGCAAAGATAGAGTAATTACAGTTGAAGACTTTGGTCGTGGTGTTCCACTTGGTTGGAATGAAAAAGAACAGAGGTACAACTGGGAACTTGTTTACTGCGAACTATATGCAGGTGGTAAATATAACAATGACGAAGGTGGAGTTTACGCCTATTCATTAGGTACAAACGGTCTTGGTGCTGCATCAACTCAATATAGTTCTGAGTATATGAACGTTAAATCATATAAAGGCGAAGAACTTAGCGAAATCAGCTTCAAAAAAGGTAGACCTGTTGGAGAATTGGTTAAAACCGTTCTTCCAAAAAAAGAACAACGTACCGGTACTGTTGTAAGCTGGAAACCAGACCTTGAAGTATTTACAGACACTAATATCCCTTTTGAATATTTTGATGTAACTCTAGATAAACAGGCTGTAGTAAATGCTGGCATCACTTTCAATTTGAAATACACAGATGCTGATGGCAATCTTACAGAAAAGAGCTATTTATACGAAAATGGTATTAAAGACTATATTGCATCAATAGCTAAAAACTCCAGCATAACAGAACCTCACTTTGCTTCTCTTGAGACTTCTGGTAAAGACAGAGAAGATAAACCAATGTATAACCTTAAGGCTGACATTGCTTTCTGTTTCTCGAACAATGCAAACGTTATAGAATACTACCATAACTCAAGTTTCCTTGAGCATGGTGGTTCTCCAGATAAAGCAACTAGAAGCGCATTTACATACGCTATAGATAAACTCGTAAAACAAAAGAATAAATACCTAAAAGGCGAATCTAAAATATCATTCGGTGACATTGAAGACTGTCTTGTTCTTATTATCAATAGCTTCTCTACTCAGACTTCATACGCAAACCAGACAAAGAAAGCAATAACCAACGAGTTTATTGCCGAAGCTCTTACTGATTTCATGAAGCAACAACTTGAAGTATATTTCATTGAAAAACCAGAAGAAGCAGATAAGATTATCAATCAGGTTTTAGCAAACAAACGTTCAAGAGAACAAGCGGAAAGTGCTCGTCTTAATATTAAAAAGAAACTTCAAACAACTGGTGGTATCGCAGATCGTGTTGAAAAATTTGTCACATGTAGATCTAAAGACCCAGAAAAACGTGAAGTATACATAGTGGAAGGTGATTCCGCTATGGGTTCATGTATTCAAGGACGCAATGCTGAATTCCAGGCTATCATACCAGTTAGAGGTAAGACTCTAAACTGTTTGAAAAATGGATATGATAGAATCTTCAAGAGCGACATCATCGTGGATTTACTTAAAGTAATCGGTTGTGGTGCTGAAATCAGTGGCAAGACAAAAGCTGCTCAAAACTCATTTGATATAAACCAACTCAAATGGAGCAAGATTATCATTTGTACTGATGCCGATGAAGATGGTTTCCAGATTAGAACACTTCTCTTGACATTATTCTACAGATTGTTACCTACGCTCATCAAAGAAGGTAAGGTATTCATTGCCGAATCTCCTTTGTTTGAAATCACAACAAAAGATGACACATACTTTGCTTATGACGAAAATGAAAAAATTGAAATCTTAAGCAAACTTGAAGGAACAAAATATACAATTCAACGTTCAAAAGGTCTTGGTGAAAACGAGCCTGAAATGATGTGGAAAACAACTATGAACCCTGCTACAAGAAGACTCATATGCGTTTCCCCTGCAGATGCTGAAAAAACTGCATACATTTTCGAAACTCTTCTTGGTGATGACCTTGATGAACGTAAGGATTTTATTGCAAAATACGGCAAACAATATATCGCCGAAGCTGATATTTAAGGAGGTTATTTATGGCAAAATCAAAAAAGAAAAACTCAGCCATAGAAACTGAATTACCACCAGCTCCTGTGACATTCCAACCTATTACAGAAACAATTGAGAAAAACTATATGCCATACGTTATGAGCGTTATAGTTTCTCGTGCAATTCCTGAAATTGATGGTTTCAAGCCATCACATAGAAAACTTCTTTATACAATGTATAAGATGGGTCTTCTTAATGGAAATAGAACAAAGAGTACTAACGTTGTTGGTGCAACAATGAAACTCAACCCACATGGTGATGCTGCTATTTATGAAACAATGGTAAGACTTACTCGTGGTAATGGTGCCCTTCTTCATCCATTCGTAGACTCAAAAGGTAACTTTGGTAAACAATATAGCTCTGATATGGCATATGCCGCATCAAGATATACTGAAGTTAGACTAGATCCTTTCTGTGCTGAAATCTTTAGAGGAATTGATAAAAACGCTGTTGATCTACAGGATAACTATGATGCTACATCAAAAGAACCTGTACTTCTTCCTACATCATTCCCTAATATTCTTGTATCTCCTAACATGGGTATTGCCGTTGGTATGGCTAGTAAGATTTGTTCATTTAACCTTGCTGAAATATGCGATGGTACTGTTGCACTTCTTAAAAACCCAAAAATCACTACTGAAGAACTCTTAGATATTATTAAAGCTCCAGACTTCCCAGGTGGTGGCTCAATCATATATAACAAAGAAACACTCAAAAACATATATGAAGTTGGCGAAGGCCCAATTACTTTAAGAGCACGTTATAGATACGATAAAAACGAAAACTGTATTGAAATAATTGAAATCCCTTATTCAACAACAATTGAAATAATCCTTAAGAAAATCACTGATATGATTAAATTAGGACAGCTCAAAGAAGTTGTTGATGCAAGAAATGAAATTGACTTGCAAGGATTTAAACTCACTCTAGACTTAAGACGTGGAACTGACCCTGATAAATTAATGTCAAAGTTATTTAAGAAAACTCCACTTCAGGATAACTTCTCATGTAACTTCAATGTATTAATTGATGGTGCTCCAAGGGTAATGGGAATTAAAGAAATTCTCACCGAATGGATTAAGTTTAGAATAGACTGTGTACGTCGTGAACTCACTTTCGATTTGGATAAGAAAAACGATAAACTTCATGTTTTATTGGGTCTTGGACAAATCCTTCTTGATATTGATAAAGCTATCAAGATTATCAGAGAGACAGAAAAAGAAACTGACGTTATTGCAAACATTATGAAAGGTTTCAAAATTGATGAGATTCAAGCACAATATATCGCTGAAATTAAACTTCGTCATTTGAACAGAGAATATATTTTGAATCGTATTTCTGAGATTGACTCTCTCCAAAAAGAAATTGCTGAACTTCGTGATATCATCTCAAGTGAGGCAAAACTCAAGAGACACATTGCTCAGCAACTCGTTACTATTAAAGGAAAATACGGTATTCCTAGAAAGACACAAATAATCTACGAAGACCTTGTTGATGAATATAGAGAAGAAGAACACATTGAAAATTACAATGTAAAACTCGTATTCACAAAAGAAGGATACTTTAAGAAGATTACTCTCCAATCAATTCGTGGTAATGACGAACAGGCTCTAAAACCTGGTGATGAAGTATGGCAGATTGAAGATGCTGATAACACACCAGAGATGAGATTCGTTCCAGATGCTCAAAAAGTATACAAGAGGCGCGCTTCTGAATTCGGAACCAAGAAAGCTTCTGAACTTGGAGATTATGTGCCTTTGAAATTTGACAAAGGCGAAAAAGCTTTGGCTATGATACCTTTGAAGAATTACAACGAAAACAAGAATATTGTATTTATATTTGAAAATGGTAAAGGTGTAAAGATTCCTGTTTCATCATATGAGACAAAAGCAACAAGAAAGAAACTTGTAAATGCTTATTCCGAATCTTCTCCACTTGTTGCTGCATTCTGTGAAGATAAGCCTATTGATATTCTTCTTGTCAACGATTCAGGAAAAGCAATTTTGATTAACTCAAAACTTATTCCTCAAAAACCTACAAGAACATCATCTGGTTCTACTCTCTTCCAGCTTAAGAAAGGTCAAAAGATTGTTGAAGCAACAGTCAACCTTTCAAAATATCCTAATGCTAGCAAATGTAAGAAAATAAAGGTTCCAGCTACTGGTTCCACTCTATAATTTATGAATGCTGCTTTAGTTTTATCAGACAAAATCTTTTCTGACATGCTTTCGATTGAACTAAAACAACGAGGTATCATATCAGAATCTTACAGAAACTTCGATGAAGCAATTAGTTATGATCCTGATTTGGTCTTTGTTGACGAAGATATATATATCGAATCAATTGATAAAATAATCAAACGCGATGTCGTTATAATCGGAAAAGAAGAATCTAAAAACGAATATGATTTTCCATATTACACACGGCCTTTTAGGGTTAAAGAGATGCTTGACCATATAGTTGGTACAATCGACTCAATAAGCAACTCCAAAAATCCAAGACTATCAGCTTTGGAAAACTTAAGACTTCATTCCCCAACACATAGTGTGGCATATAAAGGTGTTCACATTTCCCTATCAAAAAAAGAGTTTCAGCTTTTGAAACTCTTACTTGATAACAAAGGTCAAATTGTAACTCGCGAACAGGCCATGCCAATATTTGCTGGTGAAGAAAACTCAAAGACAAATGTCGTAGATGTATATATAAACTACTTAAGACACAAGGTCGATGATAGACTTGAACTCAAACTAATCAAGTCAATTCGTGGAAAAGGTTATATAATAAATATTGATTGAAATGAATAGGCTCTCCAAGTCGGAGAGCCTATCTTTTTGTACTTTTAATTAGTATTCAAAACTACCATCATAAACATATGTTGTGTTACCGGTTAGAATAACACGTTCGTCTGTGTAATTGACTATAACATCACCGCCTATTAGTTTTACAGTGATATCTTTGCCCTTTTCGCAGTATCCCATTCTTGTTGCAGCAACAACAGCAGCACAAGCACCTGTACCACAAGCAAGAGTTTCGCCAATACCACGCTCCCATACACGCATCCGCAATGTGGTTGGGTTAACGACTCTGACAAATTCTGTGTTTATTCTTTCCGGGAATACATCCGCATATTCAAATGTCTTACCAATCTTAGGAACATCAAGAGCATCCAAAGCATCGAGGAAAACAACGCAATGAGGGTTACCAAATGAAACACAAGTTACGTTATAGCTATTGTCTCCAATAACCATATCTTGTCCAACAATTTCATCATTATCAGAAACAACTGGGATTTGTTTTGGATTAAAAATCGCTTTACCCATATCAACTGAAACTGAGCTAACACGACCATCTCTAATATATAGTTTTA
>JAKSVJ010000159.1 GCA_024408015.1 Clostridia bacterium | reverse complement strand
TCCTGTGTTTTTGAAGTAAGTTGGACACTGTGAGATTTGTTTATATGATGAATTAATGAGTTTGCCGAGAATGGCTTGTGAGCTATTGGCGGTGTTATTTTGTTTGTTTTGATTAAAGAATTGAAAAATAGTATATAGGAAGAGCACTCCAACCATGGCAAAGACTGCCAACATGATCAACATCTTCTTCGCCTTTCATTGTTTCCCAGAATGTAGTTGCGCCTTTTTTTAGCATATAATCGTAGCAATCTTCAATTTCTGAAATAATAGCATATTTGTTTTGACTATCAATTTTTATCATTGCGTCAAATCTATATATAAACATGCTGAGAGTGCAAGGAATGATGTCATTCGTATCTTTACCATTGCTTATTAGAATTTCGTTGATTTTTGAACAATCAACATTATCTGCAGCACCACAAAGAACACATAGAGCGTTGTTTAAAACGCTATATTTTCCTTGATGTTTTTCAAGGAAAGTTTCAAATAATTTTGTGTTTTTATTATAGAATTCTTTTTGTATGTTTTTGTTGATATCAAGCGCTAACTCAGAGTATTTTTTTGCTAGATTGTCTTTTTCAATTGAAGAACATATTTCGGAATAAGACTGAAGAGCTAGTGATAAGAATGCATTTAAAGGGCATTCCGTATATTTTTCTGTTTCTCCAAAAATTCCATCAAGGGTATCAGACCATTCAAAGAATCCCCAATAGCCATCTTCTTTTTTACCATATAGATTGCTTATTAGTCCATTTGGTTGCATTTTTGATAGAAATACAGACATGACTGTTTCTAGGTTGTCGAATAATTCTACGGCTATTGAAGTATCTTTTGAATATTTGATGTATTCAGCAATCATTATGTAGAACACCAAGTTGAACGAAGGTATTGTCAAATCGTCACCCATTGGAGCACATAGTTTCATTGTTCCATCAGATCTAAGCTTTGAACCTAGTAGTCGAATAGATGCTCTTGGGAAATCATATTCACCAAAGGCATAATATCCACACAAAGCTTGGTTTCTAGAATCCATAGCGTATAGGGCTTGCTCTCTCCATGGGCAATCTTCATAGTGTTCATGCATGCATAGCTGTAGAGTTCTTATGCATGTATCAACAATTTCTCTTTGTAACTTGCTAGTTGTTTTTATTGTATTTATACTTAGTGGATAAGTAACTGGTCTAAGTCCTACATAGTTAACTTTTACATAAGAAGAATGAACGAATACTTGTAAATACCTACAGCCAAATCTTCTAAATGGGTTAAGGTATATATTTCTTCCTTTTTGAGCCTGAATTTTGCACGTAAAGTTGCGTTTAAAAGTCCTTACTCTTCCATCGGTTAGATGCTCGCCATAGGCAATATCTACTTCACATTCGTTATCGACTTCGAAGTCTACATCAAGGAATCCAACAGTTTCTTTTTGCAAGTCAACTATAAAATATACTCCATCACCGTCATTACTGGTTATGGTGAAATAATCTT
Source organism: Clostridia bacterium (assembly GCA_024408015.1). Lineage (GTDB taxonomy): Bacteria > Bacillota > Clostridia > Oscillospirales > CAG-272 > RGIG6816. Next base: position 2,220 of record JAKSVJ010000159.1, on the reverse strand, counting down.
TTCCATTTTCTTCTCTAGGTGAGACTATAAAAGACAAGAAAGAATTTGCCATCATTTCTGCAGCAGTACCATATGTCTCTGGAGCTTTAAAAGCGCCACCAAAGCACTTTGTGGATTTAACTCTATCTTCGATAATTGTTTTCTTTATTGGTCTTAATGTGATACTCTTGCTTCTAGTTGTTTGTTCAATGGAATTGTGATATTCGTTATCTTTGCAGTTCATGTCATATTCAAAAGTAAAACCAAGTTGAACGGTAATTGCTAAGGCTTTATGTGATACGTACTTTGGTGATAATCTTGAGAGTGTTTTTTCTGATGAATATGCTACTGTTGAGTTGTTATCTACGATTTCGTATATTAGCCCAGCATCACCTGTGCAATATGTTGAAAAATTTTTGCCATAGTACCAAACAATAATTTTAAGTGTGTTTGTGCCATCACTAACATAATTAGAAATATCAACTATATCACCATATTTATCATCAGTGTAATCGGAATATTGTCCAAAGTCACACAGTTTGTCATTAATATATAATGCGTAATTTGAATCCGCACTAATTTTTATAATGGTGTTACCTATTTTTTTAGATGTAAATGTGTCTATAATCTCAATGTATTCATCTTTTTTAGGTGATGATGATTCCCAAATCCAGTGAGCTTTTTCAAAATTGATTTGTGACATTTTTAACTCCAATTACTATTTTTTTGACACCATCATTATATATTTTTTGTGGTGTAATAATCAAGTAAAAAGTTACAAATAATTTAATTAATGCGAAAAATGGAAGTCAAGGTAATAATGTGCTTGATATTGATGGTAGTTAAGCGCTATAATGAAAATGAAATTACAAAAAGGGGTGGTTTGTATTAATATTACAGTTTATTGTGGATCGTCTGTAGGGAATAGTGAAGCATATGCAAGAGATGCTTTGAAACTAGGTGAATGGATTGGTAAGAATGGTAACACTCTAGTGTTCGGTGGTGGAGCAGGCTTAATGGACAAAGTGTACGAAGGCACAACCAAAAATGGTGGCAATGCTATTGCTGTGCAACCTGCTAATGAACTTATTAGGACATTTATGAATACTTCGGTTGAGCAAACAATTGAGACAGATACAATGGAAAATAGAAAGCAAAAACTATTCGATCTTGCAGATGTAATAATCGCTCTTCCAGGAGGAATGGGAACAATAGATGAATTCTCTGGAGCTGCCGTATTGTATCAAATAGGTGAATCAAAAAAACCACTCGTATTATTCAATACAAATGGTTATTATGATATATTTATTGATTTTATGAAGTCTATGATTGAAAAAGGCTTTATGAACAAAGCAATCCTTGATTATATAATTGTAACAGATGATACTCAAGTTTTGGAAGAAAGAGTAAAAGAAATTCTCGGAGCTGGTGCATAGCACCAATCTCCGAGATTTTTTACGTGTTCTCAACTATGTTGTTAATCCAAACACCTTTCTTTACTAAAATTACACCCATTATCGATTTGAATAGGAGTGTTGATTGAACTAAAGCCATTATAGGTACTACAGATAGATTAGTGAATCTTGAAAGACAGAAAGCTATTGGAATGAAAATAAACCAAACGTATAACGAATCAAAAATAAATGTGATCCAAGTTTTACCACCTGATCTAAGTACAAAATAAGAAGAATGACTTAATGAATCAAGCGGCATGAATGCGGATGATACGATTATTAGACTCGTTGAAAGAGCTCGAATTTCATTTGTTGTATTATATATTAAAGGGAATGAGAATGAAATTCCTATTGAAACCAAACTGATTACAATTGATACTAAAAATGACATTGTCATTAATTTTTTAGCATTTGCCTTTGCGAGTTCAAAATCTCTTGCGCCTAAGTTATGTCCTGTTATAATACCAACTGCTATGCCAAAGGCCATGAATGTAACACTAAGCAAGTTCCAAATCGTGGACTCAATATTTAATGCAGGAACAACATCTTGGCTTGTATAAGAATAGCATTGATTTAAAAATGCCATTCCTGATGACCACAAAGCCTCATTGATAAGCAAAGGTAGACCCTGTTTCAATACTCTAGCAAGTAAGTCTTTAGTTATATTAACTTTTTTGTACAAGTCATTTATAAAGCCGTATTTTTCGCGCTGACCATGTGTTGCAATGATGATAATCAAAAACTCAAGAACACGAGAGATGTTAGTTGCACCGGCAGCACCAATTAC
>JAKSVJ010000158.1 GCA_024408015.1 Clostridia bacterium | reverse complement strand
TGCTAGAACAGAACCATCACCTGCGTTGGTGCCACTACCACACACAATAGCTACAGGTGGGTGCCATTCAACACTATTAAAGATAAACTCTCCAGCTCGTTTCATTAACTCTATACCTGGAGTACCATTAGCGATAGTATTAGAATCGCTATTTCTCATTGTTTGAACAGAAACAATATTTGTCATACTAACTCCTAATAGCGGATAAATCTGGTTCCCCAAAGAGTTTTATGTAATCCTCACCCAAATAACAAGCAAAGGAAGAGAAGTATTCAAAACCTAAACGCGCATAGAATTCTATGTCTTTTTTTATTACATTTTTGTTTTGCTTAAACTCTTTTGGAGGTTTTGTCCATTTTGAATATTTGGAATTATCAAACCAGTATTCAAGAACTTCAGAATCTTTTTTGCCAAAAAAATCTATAAGTGCCTTTAAGTTATCAATGTTCGTTGAAGGGTCATTTTCGGCATCAATGTTTATGTCCCTCTCAATAGGGGCATACTCTAAGAATATTCCATCTTGAGGTTTTATTGTTGGAACTGTCATGGTATCTTGATATGCTAGATAACAAATTTTTTTTTTTTTTTTTTTTTTTCTGAGCTCTGTTATGATAGAGTTCATTACTATCATATTCTTATTGGAAGTTGATAATTTTGAGCATTTATCGCAATAGCATTGAACACCCTCTTTATCATCAAGCCAAAAGTAAAATTTGTTATCGTTTTTATATAGCTTACTTGCAAGTTCAACAGCTCGAGTTGAAACGATGTTCAAAGCCTTTTCATTTGATACGCAAAAGTTGTAGTCATCTACACGGTGACCATCTTTATCCATTCTAAAGTACTCTGGATTTGACTCAAACAAGTTTCGTGGAAGTAAATAGCCAGCAGAATGAAATTGATAGCCAAATTGCAAACCAGAATTACATGCTTTATCAATTAACTGCTTTGTATCATCATTCTTTAGCCATTCCAACATATTATATAGGCTCTCAGTTGCTCGATAGCCACCTACAGGATGCAATGATAATTTAGTGACATTTAGTTTGTTGGCCCTGTTTATCCAATTATTATCAAATTCATCCGGATGAATAATTAGGTTTGTATTAATGCTTTTTAGCATGTTCTCTCCTTAAATTATCTTTTATGTATTGGAATGTATAATCTTCGCCATTGTCTGCTACCATTTTCAAAAGGAATTCAAGTTTTGCAGCTGTGTTAGAATGCATTCCATAATGATCTCTTCTATTTTGAAAATATTCCAGTGCATCTTTTCTACTATAGTCTTTACCTTTGTATATTGTTGAAGCAGCTACTCTATCACAAAGCATCTCAATTACATATATTGTTGGCATTTCGACTGGTTCGATTCTTGCTGTTTTGGGATTGTAGTCATTCCAATATTCCCAATGGTGTTTGTTGCGACCTTTATGGTGTAGCCAAGCTTCGGAGTATCCAAACAACTCCCTCTCTTTTTCATTTGGACTTCCTCCATATTCTGTTTGACTTTACGGCAACCCGAGTGATGAATGTGGTAATATTTAACACCAGGTATGAATTCGATTGGTGAAAATTTTGATAAGTCGTGCATTAAACCACGCCAATATATACCACACTTGAAACAATTTTTCATTACAAGATTTTTGTGTCTAGTTATAGTTTTTAAATGTCCAAAGAATTTGTTCATAATAACTCAAAAATATAAGCACTATTTGTTTAAGTGCAAAAATGAATTCTTTTCTAACTCAAATAACAATTTAGATTGTAACACTTTTTCATACGTCTTTCAACTTAATTTGTTCTTTTTTGTGTGATTCCATTAAGAGTTAGCAAAAAACAAAAACTGGCAATAAATGCCAGTTTTCATGATTAAGATAAATTGACTTTTGTGCTAAGAACTTTATGAGTTATTGCCCAATAAATAGTGCATAGTATTCCACTAATGACTAGTGATATTGCAAAAGCAATATGGAGAAAAGTTTCTGGTTGTTTGTCAATGAAGTGAACTAAAGAGCCTAACCAAAAATCGTCATTTGCAGCGTCAATTACAGCAAGAATTGCAGAGAAGATTGATGTTATGAATTGAATGATTGCATTATGAGCAAAGTATGCAACTACTGCTAGTAGTACTTTGTTCTTATTTCCAAGTTGTCCTAAGGATATACATGCATATACGAGCAAAATTGAAGTGAAAGAGCCAACTATTAATAAAATGATACCTTCGGTTAAGAAGATCCCAAATTGCTTAATTATTATTGCAAACGTTTCGGAAAAAAGCGCTTCAAAAATTGCCTTAAATGCATCATAAACTTCTGACGGAAATATAATAAGAAAACTTACAAATGCAACTACAGCCGTTGCAACCTGCGCTATAACTGCTGAGCTTGCTTTGACTAAAATATGGCTTGCTGGAGTCACAGGGAATGTTAGTGTAACATATCCCTCAGCTGAATAAATATTATTGTAGAACCTAACTATTGATATGATTATAGTCAAGATTATGCTCGCTACTATTGCTAGAAAATAGAATGTTATAGAGAATCCATAAAGAACTGAAAATAATAATGTATCAGATGCAAACAATGATAACATCATGTTAAGAACACCTAATCCCAGTACTACTGCATAGATGATTGGAAGAATTCTTCGATAGTAATAAAATTCGTATTTGAATAGAGATTTTACCATTTGTATACCTCCCTGAACAATTCATCTACAGTTTTTCCTTCTTCTCTAATGCTTGAAGCACTTCTTTGAAGTGTTATTTCTCCATTTTGGATAAAGATTACGTCATCTAGAATTGATTCTATGTCAGAGATAAGGTGAGTAGAAATGATGATTGTAGCATCCTTGTTACTGTTGTTTAAAATGGTTGATATAATGTAATCCCTTGCTGCTGGGTCAACACCAGCAATAGGTTCATCAAGTACATATAGCTTAGCTTTTCTGCTAACAATCAAAATTAAACAAACTTTTTCTTTATTACCTTTTGATAGAGAACTGTTTTTTGTTGTTTTGTTAATACCAAGTTTTTCGAGAAGAGTAAAAGCCAATTCTTTTCTAAAATCGTCAAAGAAATCATCAAACATGTTGACAGTTTGTTCTACTGTCATCCATGGTGTTAGAAATGTTGTATCCGGCAAGTATGCAACAATTCTTTTTGTGTCAATCCCAAGTTGATTATTATCAATAGTAACTGTGCCTGAGGTTGGTTGTAATAAGCCATTCAAAATTTTAATAAGTGTTGTTTTTCCAGAGCCATTAGGGCCAAGAAGACCAACAATTCTTCCTGATTCGATGGAAAGATTTATGTTTTTCAATGCTTTTGTAGAACCATAACTCTTTGACAAATCAGTGCATTTTAATAATTCGCCCATGTTTTTCACCCCTTTTAGTTAATTGAACCCGATGAGTTAACGGATTCTTTTATTATTCTAACAATGTAGACTAAGTTGTGTCAAGATTTTTAAGCAAAAATGCTCTAGTGGAAAGCAAAACATAGTTGCAAATGCCACCAAAAAACAATATAATGAAAAGGAAAAAAAGAATAAAGGGGCAAAAATATGTGGCTTATTTCTATTGATGGAGGAACTACAAACACGCGATTGGTTTTAATAAAAGATGGCGTGGTGAAGTGCATAAAGCGCTTATCAATCGGTGCTCGAGATAGCCTTGTTGATGGACACAACTCATATAGAGAAGTACTAAGCACTGGTATAGGCCAGTTGTTATTAGAAAATGAATTGAGTGAAAAAGATATTAAATCAATAGTGGTATCAGGAATGATATGT
>JAKSVJ010000157.1 GCA_024408015.1 Clostridia bacterium | reverse complement strand
TCTTTTCCAACAACATTATTTAAATAGTCTGTTTGTTTTGAAGTTCTACCATCATTCCAAAGGATTGCAGGACGAATAACATTGTCGTTTTCATCGAGTATTACAAGGCCATGCATTTGTCCACCAATGCTAACGCCCTTGATGTCTTTTTCAACACCGCAAGATAGTTCTCCAAGTATTTTATTTGCAGCTTCTAGCCAGTCTTCTGGATTTTGTTCACTCCAACCATTGTGAGGATAATATACCTCATAAGTTGCGTTAGCTTCTTTTAAAATTTTGCCAGAATTATCAACTAAAAGTCCTTTAATTCCACTTGTTCCAAGGTCAAGACCGATATATAGCATAAGTATATATAACTCCAATCTAAGATATTATTATTTACATGATTAATTTACCAAGAATAAACACTTTTGTCAACAAAAAATAAGCTCATGTCAAATCATCAATTTTGCTTGTCGTTGAGATGATTTGCAATGTTTTTCTTGCAATTAGTACACAAGTTTAAAACAAGTAGTTGTATATAACAAGCAGTAATGGTAGAATATAATGGTGTATGTATTGCTAAATAGCAATAACACATTGGATTTGAAACAAAATTAACTATATAAACGGGAGAAAAATTATGTTTAATTACAGCGTTGTCAAAAATGGCAATAAAGTAACAGTATCAACTATAGGTGTCATCGATACCGATACTGCTCCAAAACTCAGCGAAGCACTCTTAGAACTTGACTATAGTGATTTGGATTTGACTTTCGATTTTAACGAAACAGAATACATCACATCAGCTGGTCTTCGTGTTTTACTTGTAGCAAGAAAGAAACTCTCAGATGAAACCATGCGCATTATTAATGTTAATGACAGCATTGAAGAAGTATTCCAAATTTCAGGTTTTTCTGATATCTTGAATTACTCAAAGAAACAAGACACAAGAGCTAACTGTCGTTTGAGTTTCAAAGAGTTGCAAAAGAAAAGAATCAGTGATATTCCTGCATACGTTTATCTCAATAAAGAATATACTTGGAAAGACGTTGAAGTATATTCACAAATTATCGCTGACGATTTAGCAAAAATTGGTGTTAAAAAAGGTAGCCATGTTGGTATTTGTTCTATGAACTCAATCAACTGGATATTTACATTCTTTGCACTTCAAAAACTTGGTGCAATAGCAGTACTTGTAAACTTTGGATTAAAACCAAATGAAGTTGCATCATTAGCTGAAATCGGTGATATAACACACCTTTGCTATGGAGAAATTCCTGGCATGACAAGTTTCGATATGTACTCTTCTCTCCTTCTTGATGGCAAGTCTTACATAAAATACATGTACAATATAAGCCCATCAATCAATTTTGAGACAAGAGTATCAGAATATGAAGCAATCAAAGATAAGTACGCTGAAGTATTCCATCCAGATGATCCAAGTGTTGTAATTTTCACTTCAGGTTCAACAGGAAAGCCAAAAGCCGTTCTTCTCTCTTCATACAACTTATTGAACTCTATTTATTCAACTTCAGTTCAGACAGGTCTCACAAAAGATGATAGAATTTGTGCGTTCCTTCCATTCTTCCATATATTTGGTTTTGGATCAAGTATTTCAATTCCTCTTCTTTTTGGACCACTAGTATGTATTCCTGAAAGCAGTAAGCCTGATACACTTATTAGAATCATTGATGAATACAAATGTACGATTTTCAACACTGTTCCAACAATGATGTTCGCAATAATTCAACATCCAAACTTCACACCAGCAAAGCTTTCAACATTACGTTCATCAGCCCTTGGTGGAGCTGCAACAAGCGAAACTCAGATGAAAATGCTTCAAAATCTTCTTCCAAACAACCACTTTAGTAATGTTTATGGTATGTCAGAAAATGCTATCATTAGCTGTACAAAATACATAGATACTATCGAACATATGACACAAACAGTTGGTTGCCCTGCTGAAGGTATTGAAATTGAAATTAGAGATATTACAACAGGCAAAAAGGTTCCAAACGGACAACCTGGTGAAATTTGCATTCGTTCAAAAGAAATGATTGTTTGCTACTATCATCTTCCAATTGAAAAACAGCCTTTGGACGATGAAGGTTGGCTTGCTACGGGTGATCTTGGTTTGATTCTTCCTGATGGATACCTTAAACTTGTTGGTCGTGCAAAAGACCTTATCATCCGTGGTGGCGAAAACATTTCACCTTCAGAAGTTGCTGAAGCAATGTCACAATTTGATGAAATTGCTGACGTTAAAGTAATCGGTGTACCTCACGAAATCTTGGGTGAAGAAGTATGTGCTGTTATTATCCTTAAAGATGGTGCGACATTTGATGCTGAAAATGCAAAACAAGTATTGCTCACAAAGATTGCAAAATTCAAGGTACCAGCTCACTTTGTTATTGTCGATAAATTCCCACTTCTCGGAAGCGGAAAAATTGATGCTATAACACTCAAAAAAGATGTTATGACAAAGCTCGGAATCAAAGGAGAGTAGTCATGACAGCAAGTCAAAATACAACCGCATTAAAAATTGCAAAGCCTCGTGATAAAGCGCAGGATATTGCTAAAGGTGTATCAATTCTTCTAGTCATTCTCTTTCATACATTCACCATGCCAGTGTGGTTTAAAACAATATTCTCTATTGCTTGTGTTTGGCTAATGCCTTTCTTCTTTACACTATCTGGATACTATTACACACCTGGCAAAAAAACAAAAAAAGAAAACATTATCCATCGTACAAAACAATTAATGATTCCATATTTTCAGTATTCAGTTGGAATATGGATCATAACAACAGTATACAATCTAATTCGTAACACTTACACAATTGGTCAAAGTCTATACCATTATCTAACATTCCTTGTAAGTAGAAACACATTAATTCTACTAGGCCTTGAACCAATCAAGTCAGACATGACAATTGTCCCAAATGGAATTAAATTTACGACAGTAGTAGTACCATTTTGGTTTATTGTGATGATGATGTTCTCTAACATAATCTTCTACTTAATAGCAGATTATGCATTATCAAACAAAAAACGACTCATCTCCATACTAGCACTTCTTATATCCACATCATATCTCATCAACCTTGGCGTTGAAGCTATTGGATTTGGTCTTCCTTGGAACATCCAAAATGTACCTATGGGCACAGCTTTAATGCTTATTGGTGCTCAATATGGAAAAACAAAAATATTGGCAAAAGAAGCTGTTAGCACGAAATGGACAATTATTAACACCCTTGTTGCCTATGCAATTTCAGCAGTGATCCAATTGAAATATCCTGGAATTGGCTCTTGGGCTGGCGGCACATTTAGAACTTACGGAGCAATTGAAGTGTTCCCTTGTGTATTGTTTGGTATAATGAGCCCATTCATGGTAATTAGCATATCAAGACTTCTTGAAAAAATACCAGGTTTAGGTTTTGCATTATCTTGGGTTGGTGCTAGAACAATTCCTTTCTTGTTTGTCCATTGGCTCGTCTCATCATTCGTATCAATTTTCTTAAAACTACAAGCACAGCCTTTGGGTGCGGCTTTAGAGTCACTCTTAAACTGTTTTATTACTATCGCTATACTTGTTGTATATCGAATTGTTTGGGAACTTATTCTAAAGACGATAAAGACAAAGAAAGCAGCAAAAGCTAACGCTTAGGAGAAAAAAATGCAACAAAATATCGCAACAGTTAACGAAGTAAAACCAATTAAGGTTCGTGACCATGCTCAAGATATAGCAAAAGGTCTATCAATCCTTTTGGTAATGCAAATACACATCGTAAATGCACCACAATGGTTCCAAATTGTTGAAGCCATCATCTGTTGTTG
>JAKSVJ010000156.1 GCA_024408015.1 Clostridia bacterium | reverse complement strand
CAATGACAAAAGATGGCGTGTTGAACCCAAATGCAATGACAAAACATGGCGTGTTGAACCCAAATGCAATGACAAAAGATGGTTTACTAAAACCTAATGCAAAGGGAAAAGATGCACAAATAAACCCAGTACTAACTACTAGTGGTTTGGCTCAACCATTTGACAAGGGATTAACAAGTGACATTGTTATACAGAAAGACTAATTTATAAAAAAAAAACGAGGATGTGAACAAAATCACATCCTCATATTTTTTTGTAAGTCAATTAATTTGCTTTTCCTTTTTTGTAGAAGAAGTAAGCAATTCCAATTGCCATAGCACCTGCAGGCATGATCATAAAGCTTGTTGATGAAATTAGACTTGGAACGAATATAAACAAGATACTCATTGTTACAAGTGGTATTGCAGCAATCTTCATATTGCCTCTAAAGTACTTGTAAGCCATAGCACCAAATAATGCAGGAACTACATTATCAAATGCAGGCTGAAGAACTGGGCTTTGAAGAATTGGCTGAAGTGGAATTAGAAGGATTACACCAAGAGCCAACACAACAATTGTAACAAGTGATGATGTTGCAATTGAAAGGGTAGAGATAATCTCATTTTCTGGAGTACCAGTTTTTGTACCTACTGTATCACGTGCGTTTACAGCACATGGTATTTTCATGTTAATAAGGTTACCTGTGATGAATGCAAGATACGTACCACCTGCACCAAGCATTGGTGTATATACTAAGTATTCAACAATTGAACTTGCAAACCAAATGATACCAACAGCTATAAAAGCTTTACCAAAAGCTGGGAGACTTGGCATAGCTCCAAGATGTAGGCCCATTACAAATGGAGCACTAAGAAGGAGCAAAAGTGTGATTCCAGCAGCAATTTTACCATAAACGTGTGTGCCTTTATTGTATTTTTCAAATACTTGATTTTTCTCGATATCAGTCATGTTTTGCCTCCTTATCCTACAATTGTATTTAGAAGAATTGATAATCCCATTGCAACAATCATACTGCCTGCAATAGAGAAGCTTTCAACCCAAGTTGCTTTTTTCTTTTCTGAAAGCCAAATGAATAGTGCCATAACAAGAGCAGCTATTGTAGCAACAGCAATTGATAGCCAGCTGCCTTTAAATGTAAATAGCCCACCAGTTGAGACAAATCCACCAACATAGCTTCCTATGTATGCGCTTACAAGACCAACAAACATAGCTGTCATTGCAAGGTTACCAAAACCGCCATTCTTTTTAGGCTCAGCTTTAACTTCGCCTTCTACATTAGCGCTTTCTTCATTTTCTATGTTCTTTGGCTTTTTCTTAAGTTTCTTAAGATATGTTTTTGTAAGTATAATTGATAAAATCATACCCCACATAATACAGAAACTCATGATTAAAGCAATTGTTGTAAATGCTTCTGGAGTCATCTCTGAAAGGTGAAGACCAGATAGTCCAATTGCTTCAGCAGCACCTTCAGCTACTTGTGTTTCATAGTGAAGAGCACCGATAACTGAGAGTCTAAGCCATGGAAGTGGAGTTCCAAGAGAACCGGACAAGGCTATAACGCCAAGCAAGATTCCGACTGATGGAAGAACAGTGAATGTGGCACTTGAGATAATTGTACGTCTCATTTTTGAAACGTCCATGCCAATTGCTTTTCCGGCACGATATGCACGGATCATGAAGAAAATATACATAACAGGGGAGTTTAGTAGGCTTAAGTCCATAATGAAAACCTCATTAAAAATATTAAAGCTGAAACTTGTCTTATGGTTTCAGCTTTTAAATGTTTTGTCAATTATTCCGCAGTTGATATAAAGCTTTAAGTGAATTTAAAAATTTACTAATATATCTTGAATCATCGAGAACACAACGATATATGTTTTTATTCTCTTGAAGTTCAAGATATCTTGTTGGATTGAAAGGAAGATTTGGGAAACTATGAACAGGGAAGTCAATATTTATGTTTTCCTCGTTTATTGTTCCGCTTAGATTGAATTTTTCTTTGTTTAGTGTTAGAAGACCACTTCCAACATCAACAAATTTGTGCTTTTGATAATCGAGCATTTGAATCTTTGTTTTTGCTGTTAACTTGTAATCTTCTTTGTTCTTTATTTCTTCTTTTGTCTTATCAATAATAAATCTTGCCCAGTCAGAGACATAACGAATTTCTTTTCCTATGCCTTTGATGTTATGAAGTAGTGAATACTCATCTGATTTCTCTTCAAAGCCACATTCATTACACATAAGTGTGTCATCATTCTTTATTGATATTGAAAATTCTTTATCACAATGAGGACATCTGTATAGAACTTTCTCAAGACCATGCAATGGGAACTTTTTGAATTTCACTTTTTCTTGTTCTTGATCATGGTATGCATCAAAATCAAGTGAATCTAAAATCTTTGTACGAAGTTCGTCATTACTTGTACTTGCGAGTTCCTCTTTTGACATGAGCTTGTATATGTCAATTGATGTTTTTCCTGGGTGGAAACCTTTTGACCATTTTGGCATTACAAAATAGCTGCCAGTAGCACGAGCTACATATACATCAACCCCGAGCCATTTTAAAAAGTCATAAGTAGCTTCTGGAATTGTTGTGCCTATACCATCTTCAGGACAAAGGCCAGCTGGATATATTACTAGTGGTTCACCAGATTCAACAACTGATTTCATTCTTCTGAAATCAGATATTGTTGTTTGAAATTGTTGCTTTGGGATAACCCCTATGCCATCAAAGAATCTTTGGAGTGGCATTGAATTGTAGAAAGAGTAACTTAAGACAAAAGTCATTCTTCTTCTTGTCGCACCAAACAAATTCACAAAGTCATATGCTGCTCCGTGATTTGCAATTACAACAAAAGGACCTTTTGCTTTTTTTATCTCATTTCTTTTTATCTTACATCGGAAAACTGCGAGTGAGAATACTTTGCATATAAGTTGAACTAACCGATAGTAGAAGAGATTTGGACGTTTGTAAGCTGTCTTTTTCATCTTCGCACCTTAATTAAAAAATGATTTCAAAAATTAAACGCATGAAACCGTATAAATGCGACACACTCTATTGAAAAAAACTTGGAAAAAAGTAAAATTAAATGTGAGGTGTTAAATCATGAAAAAGAAATTTGTTTTTCCGCTAATTATGTGGTTGATTTTTGAAGCTGTAGCAATATCACTTTGGCTTACAAAAGACAACCTATTTTATCTTTTGAATTTTTCTTACATTGGAACAGCGATTTCAGTTGGACTGTATTTGATGAGTGTAAAATACAAACACGCAAGAAGACTTGTTCAATTGTTCGTTGGCCTTTACATGCTTGTCTATCTTGGTTGCATCAACATGGAGAACATGCAAATTGAGGGCTTTTGGTATTTTTTGTTTACTGGAGTGTTTGAAGCCGCGACAATTCATTATGCTGTTGCTAAAATTATAGGTCCTATTGTGTTTGGTAGGGGATGGTGTGGATACGCATGTTGGACTGCAATGGTACTTGACTTTTTGCCATACAAAAATCCAAGTCATGATAGAAAGAAAATTGGATATATAAGGTACATAGTCTTTGCCATATCTCTTGTCTTTGTTATTGCCTTATTCCTCGCTAAAGTTGGCAACACAGAAAAGATTATGTTCATCGCATTTATTGTTGGAAACATCTTGTATTATGCTTGTGGCGTAATTTTAGCGTATGTGTTTAAAGACAACAGGGCATTTTGTAAATACATATGTCCAATCACAATCTTCTTAAAACCGATGAGCTATTTTTCAATTGTAAGAATCAAAAAGGACGAAAGTAAGTGCATTAGTTGTGGCAAATGTAACAAAGTATGTCCTATGGATGTTGAT
>JAKSVJ010000155.1 GCA_024408015.1 Clostridia bacterium | reverse complement strand
TGCTTCTATCATCTTTGTAACATATATGTCAGATGCAGAGAGAAGAATTCCAGTTATGTACGCTAAACGTGCAGTTGGTAGAAAAATGTATGGTGGTCAGAATACTAATCTTCCAATTAAGCTAAATATGTCAGGCGTTATGCCTATCATCTTTGCTAGTACAATTGTTTCACTTCCAACAACAATTATTTATCTTGCTGGTGGAACAAATAAGAAAGGTTTCTGGCAGAGTGTATACAATGCACTTTCATCATCAAGTTTGATTTATGCTCTTGTATTGTTCATTTTGATCATTGCATTTGCATACTTCTATGTTTCAATCTCATTCAATCCTGTTGAAGTATCTAACAACCTCATGCAAAATGGTGGTCAAGTTCCAGGTATTCGTCCAGGCAAACCTACAGTTACTTACATTACAAAAGTACTTAACAAAGTAGTTTTGATGGGTGCATTCTTCTTGGCTATCGTTGCTTGTGTTCCTGTTATACTTAACGTAATTTCAGGTGGACTTCTTAACGTTGTTTCATTCAGTGGTTCAACACTTCTTATCGTTGTTGGTGTAGCACTCGAAACAGTTCGTGAGATGGAAGCTCAGATGACAATGCGTCATTACAAAGGATTCCTTAAATAAGATTCAATTTCTACTCGCCGTCAAAACGGCGGCGAGTTAGAAAGTAATGCAGGAGTAGATTATGAAACTAATGTTTTTAGGTGCCCCAGGCGCTGGTAAGGGAACTCAAGCTGAGAAAGTTTCCGCTAAGTATTGCATCCCATCAATTTCGACAGGTGCGATTTTAAGAGAAGCTATGTCAACTGGTACTGAACTTGGCGTTAAGGCAAAAAGTTTTGTTGAAAAAGGTGCCCTAGTTCCTGATGAGGTAGTTATAGGTATCATCAAAGAAAGACTTGCGCAAGATGATTGCAGCAATGGATTTATCCTAGATGGTTTCCCAAGAACTGTAGCTCAGGCTGAGGCTCTCGATGCAATGGGTATTAAGATGGATCTCGTTATTAGTATCGAGGTTTCTGACGATGACATTGTAAAGAGAATGAGTAGACGTCGTCTTTGTGAGAAATGTGGCGCTTCCTACCATGTAATTCATATACCTACAAAAGTTGAAGGTATTTGTGATGCATGCGGTGGCAACTTGATTACAAGAAAAGACGACAAACCAGAAGTTGTTTTGGATAGATTGTCTACTTATCACAAACAGACAGAACCTCTTAAAGATTTTTATGCTGCAAAGAACTTACTAGTTCTTGTAGAAGGAAATAAATCTATAGATAGTATCACAAATACAATTTATAGTAAGATTGATAGTGTCAGAGGATAAAAATGATACATATCAAAAACAACGAACAAATGGCTATGATGCTCAAGGCCGGAAGAATCACTGGTGAAGCGATTCTAAAAGCTCGTGAACATATAAAAGAAGGCGTAAGTACCAAAGAAATTGATAACATAATTCATGATTATATTATCAGATGTGGTGCAACACCGACTTTCTTAGGATATGGCGGGTTTCCTGGCAGTGCTTGTATAAGCCTTAATGATGAAATTATCCACGGTATTCCGAAAAAGGATAGAATTCTTCAAGAGGGTGATATAGTCAAGATTGATACTGGTGCTTGTTACCGTGGTTTTAATGGTGACAGTGCTAACACATTTGGTGTAGGCAAGATTTCAGCTGAAGCTCAGGCGTTAATAGATGTCACAAAAGAAAGTTTCTTCCGTGGTATCGAATTCGCTAAGAGTGGTAACCGTATTGGTGATATAGGATTTGCAATTTGCGATTATGCTTCTTCTAGAGGTTACGGCGTAGTTAGACAATATGTCGGACATGGCGTCGGAGCAGAACTTCACGAAGATCCTGAAGTTCCTAATTTTGGAACTCCACATCGTGGACAAAGATTGTACACTAATATGACTCTTGCAATAGAACCAATGATTAATATAGGAACATATGATGTAAAAGTGCTTCGCGATAATTGGACTGTCGTTACGGCTGATGGTTCTTTATCTGCACATTATGAGCACTCCGTTGCAATAACTGATGGTGAACCTATATTACTTACAAAGGTTGAGTAAGATGTCTGAAAACATTTACCCGAGTGTGGGTGGTGTATGTGTCTCGTTAACGGGGCATGATGCCGGAATGTTATTTATTCTAATAGGTATGAGAAATGATAAAGCTTTACTTGTAAATGGTAAGCAAAGAAAAATTTCGAATCCAAAAACAAAAAATTATAAGCACATTAGCATATTATCGATGCTGCCCGATTGTTCAGTTGAAAGAATTAAAGTGGGGTCAATAAAAGACAACGAAATAATTCATCAACTTAAAATTGCCAAGAGGGAATTGCTGAAGTAATATACAGGAGAAAAAATGCCAAAAGACGATGTTATTGAATTTGAAGGTACGGTAGTTGATAAACTTCCTAATGCTACCTTCAAGGTGAAGATTCCAAATGGTCACATAGTGACAGCCCAGATTTCTGGTAAATTAAGAATGAACTTCATCAAAATCGTTCCGGGTGATAAAGTTACAGTTGAAGTTTCAATTTACGACTTAAATAAAGGTCGTATTACTTGGAGACTTGCTGGCGAATAATCCGGATATAAAATAAAAAGGTTTAGAAAGGAACGGTATAATAATATGAAAGTTAAACCTTCCGTTAAAAAGATTTGCGATAAATGCAAAATTATTAAAAGAAAAGGCCATGTAATGGTCATTTGCGAAAACCCTAAACATAAACAGAGACAGGGTTAATAACGAGGGAGGTACAGAATGGCTCGTATAGCTGGTGTAGAAAATCCTAACCAAAAAAGAGTTGAAATCGGCCTTACTTATACCGATGGTATAGGCCGAGCGACATCAAACAAGATTCTCGAAAAAACTGGTAGCGATCCAGATACAAGATGTAAAGACTTAACAGAGGATGACGTTTCAAAACTTCGTGATGAAATCGAAAACTTCCACAAAGTTGAAGGTGATCTCAGAAGAGATATTGCTCTTGATATTAAGAGAATGGTTGAAATTGGTTGTTATCGTGGTGTTCGTCATAGAAAAGGACTTCCAGTTCGTGGTCAGAGAACAAAGACCAATGCAAGAACTAGAAAAGGTCCTGCTAAGACAATCGCTAACAAGAAGAAATAATTAAGGAGTGATAGAGAAATGGCAAAAACAGCTACTGCAAAAAAAGTAGTAAAGAAACGCCGTGAGCGTAAGAACGTCGAAGTTGGCGCAGCTCATATTCGTGCTACTTATAACAATACTATCATTACCATCACTGATCTCAACGGAAACGCAGTTTCATGGGCTTCAGCCGGTGAACTTGGATTCCGTGGTTCGAGAAAGTCCACAGCGTTCGCTGCACAGATGGCTGCAGAAGCAGCTGCTAAGATTGCAGTTGACAACGGGATGAAAAAAGTTGAGGTATATGTAAAAGGACCTGGTCAGGGTAGAGAATCTGCAATCAGAGCTCTTAACACACAGGGACTTGAAATTACTCTTATCCGCGATGTTACTCCGGTTCCGCACAATGGTTGCAGACCAGCGAAGATCAGACGCGTATAATTCAAATAGGAGGTACTTGAACAATGTCTAGATATACTGGACCTTCATGCAGACTTTGCCGCAGAGAAGGTACTAAATTGTTTCTTAAAGGTGAAAAATGCCTTTCAGGTAAATGCCCTGTAGAAACTCGTGCAACAGCACCTGGTATGCATGGCGCAGCTTCATCAAGAAAACAAAAAGAATACTTCATGCAGCTTCGTGAAAAACAGAAGGCTAAAAGATACTATGGCGTTCAGGAACGTCAGTTCAAGAATTATTATGACT
>JAKSVJ010000154.1 GCA_024408015.1 Clostridia bacterium | reverse complement strand
CAGATATATCTATCTGAGCAGTAAGGTCTTTTCTATCTTTCTTAGTTCCATCTTGTCTGGTTTCTTTATCACCATTGGTGGAACGGTTTATTTATCAATGCTTGATGGTGGTAAAGGGGAGTACTTGGCTAAGATTCTCGGATCTTTGTTTTTTGGACTAGGTCTTTTTACAATCATCACATTTGCCACTTGGCTTTACACAGGAAAAGTTGGATTTGTTCTTGATAACAAACCAAAGTATTTTCTCGACTTGTTAATATGCGTTTTGGGTAATTTTGCAGGAGTTATTTCTCTTTCAAAACTCATAAGCATAACAAGATACGGAGGCATGCTTTACAATCAAGCAATTAAGCTTGTAGAACAAAAACAGGCTGATACATGGTATTCTATACTCATCTTGAGTTTTATGTGCGGTATAATGATTTATATTGCTGTCAAAGGTCACATGGTTTGTTCTTATCCTGTTGGTAAGGCTCTAATATGTTTTCTTGCTGTAGCTGTGTTCATTCTTTGTGGTTTTGAACACGTTATAGCTAATGCAGTCTACTATACTTACGCTAAATACTTTGATTTAAAAGCATTGGTATACTTCGTGATTATGACTATCGGTAATGGCCTTGGCTCAATATCAATTGATGGACTTCTCAAATTACAAACAAAGCTAAAGGATTAAAAATGAACGAAAATATTGACGTATCAAACGTGGTGCTAAACACAAAAAGGTTAAAACTAAGATTTTGGAAAGTGAGTGATCTTGATGACTTCTACGAGTATGCAAAAGTTGACGGAGTCGGCGAAATGGCTGGCTGGCCACATCACGAAAACAGACAGAGCACTGAGTACATTCTTAGGGAATTCATTAATGGCAAAAACTGCTTTGCTGTTGAGTATGACGGAAAAGTTATTGGCTCACTTGGAATCGAAAAGTACAATGAAGAATTGTTTGAAGAATTTTCAAAACTCAAAGGAAGAGAAATCGGTTACGTCTTGTCAAAAGACTACTGGGGAAGAGGATTAATGCCTGAAGCGGTTAATGCTGTTTTAGGCTATCTTTTTAACGTTTTAGGACTTGATTTTGTTCTGTGTTCTCATTTTGATTCAAACACTCAATCTCAAAGAGTACAAGAAAAATGTGGTTTTGAACATTACAAACGTGTTGAGAACATTACATTGGGTAATGGTGCTCATGTTGATGGTGCGTGGTTTTCTCTACTTAAGAGAGATGACTTTAAAAAAATACAAAAATTTCAACTTAAATTTTAAGTCAATTGTGTTTAGAAGGTTTCAATGGAAATAAAGATTTCAGATCATTTTAATTTAAGTCGACTGCTTAGATTCGTTTTCCCATCAATTGTAATGATGATGTTTACATCAATTTATGGCATTGTTGATGGCTTTTTTGTTTCAAACTTTACTGGAAGCACTCAATTTGCTGCAGTAAATTTCATTATTCCGTTTGCTATGATTTGTTCAGCGGTAGGATTTATGATTGGAACTGGTGGCACCGCATTGGTGTCAATGTACTTAGGACAAAAAAACGAAAAGAAAGCAAATTCAGTCTTTTCGTTGTTGGTGTATGTTGCAATTATTTTAGGTTTTGTAATTACAATTGTCGGAGAGTTAATTATCGAGCCAGTTGCGATTGTCTTGGGTGCAACAAAAGACATGTTACCGTATTGTCTTGAGTATGGAAGAATCCTTCTTGTAGCGATAGTTCCATTCATGTTACAAAACATGTTTCAAAGTTTTCTTGTTGCTGCAGGTAAACCCAAACTAGGGCTTATCACAACGGTTATTTCAGGTGTTTCAAACATGGCACTTGATGCAATTTTGGTTGGGGCTTTAAGACTTGGTGTTAGCGGAGCTGCAATTGCTACAGGCTTTAGTCAACTTGTTGGTGGTGTAATTCCATTTGTTTACTTGGTTCTTCCTAACTCTAGTAACTTGAAGATTGGGAAGTGTGAGTTTGATTTTAAGGCAATCATTAAAACTTTTACTAACGGCATTTCCGAGTTTCTCACAAACATAGCTTTGTCTGTGGTAAATATGCTTTACAATTTCCAATTACTTAGGTATATCGGAGAAAATGGCGTTTCTGCCTATGGCGTTTTGATGTACGTTTGCTTTGTTTTTATTTCTGCTTTTATTGGTTACTCAATGGGTGTTGCACCAATCGTAGGATACAATTTTGGGGCAAAAAACAAAGAAGAACTAACGAACGTATTAAAAAAGAGCGCATTTGTAATCTTCATTGGATCGATAATGATGACAATGGCGTCTCTTGCTTTGGCTAAGCCATTTTCAATTCTTTACGTTGGTTACGATGAAGCTCTACTTGAGTTGACAACACATGCATTTTACCTCTATTCATTCCAGTTTGTGTTTGTTGGCTACAACATTTTTGGCTCTTCTTTCTTTACAGCACTAAACAACGGTCTTGTTTCAGGCATTCTGTCATTTGTCAGAACTTTCGCACTTCAAATCATATGTGTGTTGCTACTTCCATTGATATTTGATGTTGATGGTATTTGGATTGCAACGACAGTGTCCGAGTTTATCGGACTAACAATAACGTTTTTGTTTGTCTTTGGTAACAGAAAGAAGTACGGCTACTTGAAATGATTTTACACAAATTTACGTAGTGAAATGGTAAATATTCGCGATTAAATCATGAAATCAATTGATTTTTTCGTGATGATGTAGTATCATTCTTTCGTTGTGTTTTTCACACGGAGGTATCAGTTTGGATAATAAAAAGAGTTATTTATTAAATACAACTAAGTATTGTGGAGTACAAGGATTTTTCTGGATGCTCTATGATGCTGTAATGGCGTATATAAGCGTATATCTACTTGCTAACAATTTTACAAACTCAGAAATAGGTGTGCTCACATCGATTTCTTGTATTATTGCAGTCTTCATTCAGCCTATAGTGGGTGGAATTCTTGATAAGAGCAAGAAACTAACACTTCATATGGCTATGGTATTCTATTCACTAGCAATAATAATTGGAGCTGTTGTATTGGTTATCGGTACTGATAGCAAAGCATTGAATCTTATCATTTATGGTGTCTTTATAACATTCATTCAATCAATGCTCGCTATTGTAAACTCACTTGGTATTCATTACATCAATAGAGGTGTAAAAATGAATTTTGGCATAGCTAGAGGAATGGGTTCAATCTTTTATGCTATAGCTTCAGTTACACTTGGTAGCCTTATTGATATGTGGGGAATTGTTGTAATTCCAGGTTCTATGATTATTATCACAACTCTCCTTATTGTTTGTACTTTCATTTTTAGATATCCTAAAATTGATAAAGAATACATGGAGAGCAAGACTGTAACTGAGACTAAGGAAAAATCAAAAGGTAATTTCATTAAGAAATATCCAAAGTTTACTATTTTGACTGTTGGTCTTGCGATTGTAGCTTTAAGCCACAATATAACATGTAACTTTGCTTTCCAAATTTTCCAAAACATATTGGGTGAGGGTAAAGGTAGTTCTGAAATGGGTATTTTCCTAGGAATCGCCGCTATTGTTGAAATCCCAACTCTATTTGCTTTTGACTTTATTATGAAGAAAGTAAAAGTTGGAACACTCTTTAGAATCTCAGCCACCATGTTCGTTTTAAAAGCATTGTTCACTTGGTTATCATCAAGTGTCATCGCTTTATACCTATGTCAAGTTCTTCAGATGGTAGCATATGCAATTTATGCAGCTGCATCAGTATACTATGCTGATGACATTATGGAAGAACAAGACAGAGTAAAAGGTCAGTCATTTATGACTTTATCATTTACGGCCGGAACTGTAGTAGGTTCTGCAGTTGGCGGATTTGTTATTGACCAATTTGG
>JAKSVJ010000153.1 GCA_024408015.1 Clostridia bacterium | reverse complement strand
GATTAATATTAGAATTATTAGTATTGGAAGAATTCTTTTTTAATTGTCTTGAATAACTATTACTTTTTATTAATAATCGACAATTCTCACAATTCGTATTATTATAACAATTATTAGTATCATGATTTGATACTACTCTCATTAATTCATGAGGTTCTATTGGATGACCTAATAAATGTCTAGGACATAAATCTGTACAGTATTGACATTGGCAACAAGAAGCCATTGCTCTCTTCAAATCTATTGAAGGTCTAGCTTTCTTTCTTTGAACAATGTAGTGATTTTCCGGAAGAACAATAACTGCATTTGTGGTTTTTGTTACTACATCGCTATCGCTTCCAAGAGAACCCATCATTGGTCCACCCATGCCATATTCTGGATCATCAACTGTTACGCCACCAGAGAGTTTAAGTAATTCAGACAACTTTGTTCCAATCGGAACGTAGTAAGTTGCTGGAGTTTTTACTTCACCGGCGATAGTAACAAATTTATGTGTTACAGGGGCTCCGTTAAGAGCATTATACATATTGAATACTGTTTCAACATTGAATACTGTTACCCCAACAGTTATTGGCAAAGAACCTGGAGGTACTACTCTTCCAGTTGCCTCATAAATCATGACAACTTCATCACCAGCTGGATAAACTTCATCCAAAAGGCAAATTTCTATATTTTTATAAGACGCTAGATTTCTTTCAAGTGCCGCAACAGCTTTTTTGTAAGCTGCCTTTAAGCATATTTTAACAGTCTTAGCGCCCACTGTTTTCGCAATTAAATCGACTGTCTGAAGAATTTCAGAAGCCTTCATTTCCATCAATTGACGATGAAGACGTAAAAGCGGCTCGCATTCAGCACAGTTTACTAGTATTGTATCTGCGCGTTTATCAAATTTTGCGTAAGACGGAAAACCAGCTCCGCCAGCTCCGACAATACCATTTCCGCGCATTAGCGCGACCAGCTTTTCAAATTCCATTCTATACTCCTGTTATACCAATTCCGTCGTCAACGATACCTACAATAGCTGCATCAACCGGTGCATCATTCATTTTGCAACCTACTCTCGCAGCGCTTCCCGTAGCAACAAGAACTATTTCTCCAATACCTGCTCCTATATTGTCTATAGCAACAATCTTATTTGCTGGATCTCCCATTGATTCTAATGGCTCTACAACCATAAACTTATTTCCTATAAGGCTTTCGTTCTTACGTGTGGATACTATACTACCAATTACTTTTCCAACTATCATTTTTTATCTTACCTTTCATCGACGTTTTTCTATCTATCGCGGTTTCCCGCGATAGATAGAATAAAGTTTAACTTCTAATTATTTTACAATAGGAAGAATCTTTTCAACGTCAGCATGTGGACGAGGAATTACGTGAACAGCAATAACCTCACCAAGTTTTGATGCAGCAGCGCCACCAGCTTCTGTAGCTGCTTTAACAGCACCAACATCGCCACGTACCATAACTGATACGAGACCGCTACCAATTTTTTCTGTTCCGATAAGAACAACGTTTGCAGCTTTGCACATTGCATCTGCAGCTTCAATAGCTGCTACGAGACCTCTAGTCTCAACCATTCCTAAAGCTTCAAGTGCCATAGTATTATTTCCTCCAAAAAATTAATTTTTCTAATTATTTAACAACTGGTAGAATTTTTTCTACATCGTTGTGTGGACGAGGGATTACATGAACTGCAATAACCTCACCGAGTTTTGATGCAGCTGCACCACCTGCTTCAACAGCAGATTTAACAGCGCCAACATCACCACGAACCATAACTGATACAAGTCCGCTACCGATTTTCTGTGTTCCGATAAGAACAACGTTTGCAGCTTTGCACATTGCATCTGCTGCTTCGATTGATGCTACGAGACCTCTAGTCTCAACCATTCCTAAAGCTTCAAGTGCCATAGTTTTTTTCCTCCATTTTTGAAGATATATTTTTATTTATTTTTTTTACTTTTTTTAGGTGTCTCCGCTACTGGGGTTTCCTCAGTTTTCGGAGCGAGTCTTGATGCACTCTTGTTAACAATTCTCCATGTTTCTTCATGAGGATTAGCAAGAACTAGGTGAGCAACTGGCTTCTTAATAGCCAAGTTAGTTGCATTATCAATAGCGGCTGAAACCGCTGAAATATCACCTTCAATTACTATTGTTACAAGACGACCACCGAGTTTACGCTCCCATGTTACAAATCTAACTTCTGCAGATTTGCACATGATATCAAGAGCATCAACCGCTGCTGTAACACCTGATATTTCAATAAAACCTAATGCGCCCATTTTTTAATCCTTATCAAATCCATCTAGTTTCAACATCTTTTCAGTATTCTCATCACAATTAGGGATGATATGGTGAGTAACAACACCACTAACTCTTTCCGCCGCTGCAATAGCTGACTCAACAGCTGCTGTAACGTCATCAACCTCTCCTCTAAATTTAACCGCAACTATAAGCGGTACTGGAAGAGAGTCAGCATTAGCTGGTTTATTTTTGTCGAAATTTTCCACAGTAACATTGCCAGCCTTACAACCTGCATCGCAAGCTGCAAAAGCTGCAACTAAACCGAATACTTCGACTATTCCTACTGCCTTTCCCATTTTTGAATACCTCTAAGCTTATTCGTTAACAATTGCTATTTTAAGACCTTCTTGTTTTAGGTTAACAGCAAATGCTTCATTAATCTGATCAAGTGGGAACTTATGTGTAATAAGTGACTTGATTGGAAGACCAATTCCCTGTGCTCTCTTCAAGAAATCAAATGTTGTTGCATAATCACGGAGTGTATATACCCATGAACCAACCATTGTAAGTTCTTTAGCACAAATATCAAAGTGTGGGTTGATTGTTGCATCACCACCGTTGATGAAGAAACCAAGTTCACAGATACCGCCACCATTTCTAACAAAATGGTAAATATTTGAATGTCCTACAGGAGAACCTGTGCACTGGAATGCGAAGTCTGCAAGGTATCCACCAAATGCATCTTTAACGCCATTTGTGATTTCATCAACGCCTTTGCAATTTCTATAGTTAACACTCTTAGAAGCGCCCATCTTCTTAGAGAATTCAAGTCTCATGTCATTACCATCTACAGCAACGATATTTTCAATACCCATTGTACGTAGAACTGCAATACAGATAAGACCAATAGGTCCGCATCCTTGAACAACTACTCTAGAGTTGAATCTAAGGATACCTGTTGTCTTTGCTCTTTCAACAGCATGAATCAATACTGCACATGGCTCAATGAGAATTCTTGAATCCAAATCAAGATCGCTTACATTAAATATTGTTGAACCACCTTTTACAAGCAAATAATCAGCAAACCAACCTTTTAAGTGGTTGTTTGGATCATTATCCGGAAGAAGACCATAAACATCAGCTCCTCCAACATTCTGCTTGTTCAAATCGAACATTGTGATATCAGGATTATCCTTGAAAATCATACATGTTACGAATTTATCGCCAACGCCTAGTGGTTTACCAGCGCTGTCTTTTTTAACATTCTTACCAACCTTTACAACTTCGCCTGTTCCTTCATGGCCAAGCGCAACTGGGATAAGACCAAATGGGTCTCTCTTAAATTCATGAGCATCAGTACCACAAATTCCGCATCCTTCAACTTTTACGAGGATATCATCATCGCCAAGTTCTGGAATAGGAAACTGTTTTACTTCGAATTTTTCAAGAGAAGTAAGCATTGCTACATTTGCTGTTGTTGGAACTGAGCCTTTTGAAGCTACAGGAGCTTTTGCTCCGCCGTTCATACCAGCCAATACTTGTCTTACAATCTCTTCAATATTCGCAGAATTCATATCCATTTTATTTAATTCCTTTCTCGAATATTTCTCT
>JAKSVJ010000152.1 GCA_024408015.1 Clostridia bacterium | reverse complement strand
ACTTATAGTCTTCAAGTTTGACATCTCTCTTATCGAATGCTGAGGAAGAAGCAGTTCCTGAATAACGATATTGGAGAGGTTTACCTGTGGCACGTGTATTATCACCTGTCTTGACGTAAATCTTCCAAGTTTTATAAAGTCCAAGTGGGTTATCTGCACCTACTGGAATTGGACGATTGTTTGGATTGTTGCCAACATTGTCACTAGCGAGCATTGGATACCAAACATATCCATCTTTTGTAGAATTCATCTTGGTTCCCCAATATGAACCTGTAATATAACTTGCAAGATCACTAACTTGTGAGCCAGTATCATTCCAAGCATTAATTTTATTTGGGTTGCTTGTTTGAGCACTATGATAGTATCTCTTATATTTTGCAGTTGTTTCAGTGCTCAAATCGGCTGTGATATTTCCTTCGGAAAGGATACCAAAGCCATAACCAGTAATATATTCGTTTGTTGGAATATCAATACGTGAATTGTATCTAACATATCCACCATTTTCGAATAATGTAATACCAGTTAAGTGTGTATCGATTGCGTACTTCTCGAGTTTTCCTAAGATTTCTGTTCTCTTAGCAATAGCATCTGCACCTGCAGCGGCGGAATAGTTGAAGCCACCACTTGCAATTGAAGATGGAGTAGTAACGTTAAATCTAACTTTTTGTGATTTGTTTGAAAGAGTTTCTTTTACAGTGATTGTAACAGAACCGTTTTGAGAACCTGCTGTAACAACACCTTCTTCTGTAACAGTGGCTCTTTCTTCAATAGAAGAAGTATATGTATAAACACGGTTTTGATCATCGACGCCGTTTGAATACACAACGATTCTATCTGTTTCACCTGTTTCAAGTGTTGATTTACCGCTTTGAAGTCCAGCTGTGAATGAGAACTCTTGTTGTTGTTCAGTTGGACCACAGCTTGTAAGAACTGGAGCACAAACTCCAAGTAATGCTATAGCATATACAAATTTAGTAAATTTCATTTTTTAGTCCTCCAATTCATTCTTTCTTTTCTTGGAAATAAGGAATGCCATACCTACTAAAGCAGACATGGAAGCTAATAAGCTTCCTGCGATGATTGAACCACCGCATCCTTTGGTTTCTTCATTAGCTTTTGGTGTGAAATCTTCACCAAAACTTGTGGTGATACGTACATAGTCTTTCATTGTGACTTCTGTTTCAGCACCGTCCCAAGCAATTTGAGACCATGTGACTGTTTGTCCATCTTTTACAAAGTCGAGGTCAACTGTAAGTGATGAACCTTGTGCCATAACATAATTAGAATATGTATTGCCAAAGAAGTGAATGATTGATGATGTTTCACCATAAGCAGCATCGGTAACCTTAACAAACAAACGTTTTTGTCCTAATTCGGTTTCACCGATTTGTTCAATAATTTCATTGATTGTTTCTTTTGATTCATCAATGTAATATCCGTGTTCTTCATCATATTTGACAGCACAGTTTCTATAACCAATCTTAGCCATAACAATCTTATTATCGCTAATAGAGATTCTGACACGTGCTTCTCCTTGATCATCAGTGTATTCTTCAACACCTGTAAACTCTGGAGAAGATGAGTCAATTATGAAGTTATATGATTTCTTAACCCAATTTGAGTCATATTGTAATTGGTAATTAAATTCAATTGTGTATTTACCATCAGCGAAAGCTTTGTGGGTAACGTTATCATATAAAGGAATAATAGCGTATGCACGGTGTGCAACATAGCCTGCTGAGAGGTAGTTTGCATCAACGTGTGATTTATAAAGTTCTTTATCTCCGAAGAGCATATCTTCGAGAATTGATTTATAAACGATTTCACCTTGTTCATTCTTAATAGTGAAGAAGTTATCTTTTACAGATCTCATCACGTATTGGTGAATGATCATTGTATTAGTCTTTTCTGGGTTACCAACATAAAGATTGTTTTCAACATCATCGAAATATTTTCCGCTTGATGGATCCATACCAATCTTGTGGAAACCATTCATTGTAGAGAAGTTAGCATCATTGGTTAATACTCTATCAGTATTAACATCCATAACTGTTTCAGCATAGCCAACAGTCCAGGATGAACCAAAATCAACTGCTTCTTTACCAACTAATTGATTTGTAACATCGTTAACAAGATCACTTGGATAAACAACTGATGGATCCTTTTCGAAGTCGAATGGTTCAACAACTGGAGCATTTGTGAGTGTCTTATTAACATCAACATCTGCACCGCTATAGAATCCCAAGAATGGAAGTGAAAGTTTTCTTTCATCACTTTGTTTTAATTCAACGAATCCTTCAATTGCACATCCGTATTCATATTTTGAAAGGATGTCTTGTCTTGTTTCTTCAGGGATTGTAATCTTGTTAAGATTAATAAGTGTTCCATTTGCATTTGCTGGAATTGTAACTTCTTGTGTGTCTTCAAATAAAACGACATCTTGGACAGATTGATAATCATATCCTGGAAGTACTTGCCAGTTTGCACCTGAAGTAGCAGCGTTATAGTAATAATCTTGTTCAAATACTTTTTCGTTTGTCTTATTAGTAAAGTCAGCGATTGTTGTATAGTATTTGATTTGTTTTGTTACTTTAATAACATCATTTTGTTTTGTGTTATTTTTTGGGTTTGTTTTTAGAACTGGCTCAAGTTGATGTGTTGCTGAGTTATATTCTTCAGCAACATATGTTAAACCAGAAATCTTTGATAAGTCATCAACTTCGCCTTTGTAATTGTATTGGCTTTGAATGATCTTATTTGAATTAACAATTGCAGGTCTCATAACTGTGATAACTGCTTGATATTTTTGAGCAGAAGCTGATTCGTTATAAGCCTTAAATGATAACTTGATATCACCTTTGGCGATATCGTCATTATTTGCTAATTGAATTTTTGTTTTATTAATGCCGTTTCCTTCAGCATCAACACCTTCAAGGTAGATATCGCTGTTATAGGCTTTTCCTAAATCAACCATACCTGCACCTTGCATACGTGGTGAAGTGTAATTAATCTCGCCATCTTCTGGGTTAGCGGAAGGATCAAGCATTGGATTGGCGGTTGACATAAGTCTCATATCAACTGTTTTTCTAAATGCGATAAGATCTGCTAATTCTTGTGAAGAAGCAACTCCATCAGCATATACATCTTTTGCTTTCTTTGAAAGCATTAATGATTGTGCACCAGCATAGTTAGGAGCGGCCATTGATGTTCCAGAAAGATATTCGTATGTTGAAAGAGGTGTCTCATCTCTGTGTTCTTTCTTTTGAGGTGGGACTGCACCACGAATGTTTTCTCCTGGTGTAGTAATATCTGGTTTGAGTGTATAGTCAAAACGTGCACCATCAGTTGAATATGTTGAAATAGTTCTAGCTAAATCATTAACTGATGTATCTTTTTGAATAAACTTAAATGAACCATGATTAAGTGACTCAAATGTTGGTTTATCTTTATAAAGTGCTAAAGCACATGGAATTGTTGGTGAGAAACCTTCACCGAAACTACATCTAAAGTTAAAGTCAGTTGCTGTTGGATCATTATTAATAATGATGACACCGATAGCTCCTTGTTTAACTGCGACATTATATTTGTCAGCAAATGATGTAGATCCACGGTTAACTGCAACAACTTTTCCACGAACATTTAGGTCTGAATAATCTTCAGTGGCACCAAATCCAGGGATATATTGCCAATCAACGATCTTTTCCAAGTTTTCACCGACAATATCCTTAATCATCCAGTGTTGTGCTGAATCTTGAAAGAGTGAAGATTGCACCCAAAGCAAGGAAGGCACCTGCGATTGAGTAGAACAGGTACTTCATTGCGGCTGCAATGGACTCCTTTGTCCTTTCGTGAAGAACCAAAGGCATTGAAAGCAAGGTGA
>JAKSVJ010000151.1 GCA_024408015.1 Clostridia bacterium | reverse complement strand
CTGTCAGAGGAGATGTTCCACCAACAAGATGTCCTTTGTAATATATAAGTTGAATATATGGTTGCGCGTCTGGCGAGTTGAGAAGCTCGTCTTGGTTACACCACAAATCACTTTCTTCAAAGAGCATTCTTCCAAATGCAGCAGCTATGCTATAATCTCCACCTCTAACATCCATAGAGACAGGCTTAGAGATACGAATTCGATCTGGATATAAAGCCATGACTGCAAGCAAACCACGCCATTCACCGTGGAGTAACTTGTAAAATTGTAGCAAACCAGCTTGGTTTATATTTGGATCTGGAGTTGAGAGGGTCTGTAAAGCAAAACGGAAAAGTTTTGCTCTTGCCCATGGAGTAGGAACACCGGATATAAGAGCTCCTAGTTTATCTGCGGACATGTCGTCCAATATCTTACCAGTTTCGATACCTTGTATATATGATGGGGTCTGGTCAAGCTTATTCCACTTGCCTTGCTGACCACCTTTTTTTTCTTCGTAGCTTCGAATCAATAACGCTTTAGACATAACCAGTATTATTAATCGTTAAACTTATAGAGTTTTGACAAAGTGTCATAAACCAACTTATAAACTTTTTCAGTTGGATTCGTAATGCTTGCAGCATTTGAATCCACCGTAATAGTATTATTCAATTCTTTCTTGAAATCATTGAATCTTGAGTTCATGAATTTTGAATAAACATGGTCTTTGCCGAGTCCTTCAGTTCTGTAAATCTTCTTATTCCAGTCAAGCTTCATCAAGTCTTTAAAGGTTGAGGGAGCAAACAATGCAGCATTAAGAAGGAGTTTGTCTTCTCCTCCAATTGAGCGATGAAGTTGCTTAAGCCAACCTTCCTTCAGTTTGTCTGAATTTTGGTCATCACGTCTTGCAAAGAACAGACGGAAATAATCTTTTATTCCAGCGATCTGACTTTGTTCAATGTTTGAATAGCCCTCAATTCTTAACGTACCAGTTCTTAAACCTTCCAAAATATCATCACTACCATTACAAAATAGAGCAAAGGCCACAAGAAGTCCAAGTTTCTTTGCAAATTCCTTTTCGCGATCTTTACCCACAAAGTCTTGGAACTCGAGTTTCCCATTATCACCAATAGAACGATATACGTAATCCGTACTCTGGTTTGCCTTATTAGTACTTAGTACACTGTCAGGTGAGTTGTAGAAGTCAAGTGCCGCACTAGCAGCCATTAACTCAATATAATGAGAGTCGTTTTCTTGCTGTTCGCCTCCGGTAATTGTTGTGGAAACATCTTTGTGTTGCATAGGATTCCATGATAAGCCATCTGTACCAAGCATATAAAATCTTTGATACGTAGATTTTACTGTGGTATCATCATCATAGAACATCATCGCAACTTGTGAGTTGAGAGCAAATCTTTCACTTGTTGCTATTACTTTTTGATTCTGGAGTTCAGATTCGGATGGCGATTTGAAATTAAAATATCCAGTCAAAAGTGTAGAACCAAAATATGCACTGCGTAAGATATTTACCGCACCACCATTTATAATTTCTGCTGCTTTTGTAAGAGCCTGAGGTATAATAGGTATTGATGATGCACCTGTACCACCAAAAACAGAACCAAGAATGAATACCCTTGGATTGCCACTAGTACATGCAGTGGTCAATGTTGACAGAAACTTCTGAAGGTCATTAGGACGAGCTTCTTTAGCAGCCTCAATAATAGAGTGATACATCATCATTGAGCCCAAATGTGTTTGCGCTCTGTATCCATGACGAAGATTAAAGTCTTCAACATCACTGCTGAGCACCAAATCGGCTAAATCAGCTTCTTCTCTATGCTGATGACGAGTACTTCCATAGCCGAAAACAGTCTTAAAAGTACTTTGAGTTTGGTAATTAGGGCTAAATTCGTAATACTTTATATTAGCTGTAAAGAAAGAATCTTTTAATGCTACACGTTGTGCTTCATCGCTGCCTTTGGTGGACTGATATGCATCTTTCAATGCCTTTAAGCGATTAAAGTTGCCATTGTTAGAATCTGTGTCCAAAGCCAACAAGTGAATGTCTGTTTCATCAAACATTCCCATAGCGCAAAGATGTATCAGCGACTCGATGCAACGCATACCTGTGCCGCCAATTCCTAAAACGAAAAATTGCTTTGCCATACTTACTACTTTCCTTTGATTTTGAATATGATTGAAGCAAACTTGGAGTTACGGAAAACACACATGAGAATGCCACTAATTAGCAGATAACCTACAGATGTGATGCCTAAGCATTTTAAATTGCAAGATTTGAACATTTGTAAGAAACCTTGATTTTTTATTGTATCAGCAACAACTTGGTCGTTATATAACCAGAAACCAAGTACTGCGACAATTCCCACAATGACAAAAATAATTCTACGAGTCACATAGGACTTATCTTTACCACCCTGCCAAGGAACAAGAGAAGTACCTAAAATAGAAATTAAAACTGCAACCAATACGACAATTACAGCATAGACGTAAGTATCACTAACCAATTGGTTGAGTTGTGCAAGATTGATAACTTGATTATGCATATGCGAGTTTTGTTAAATAATTAGTATTCAAAAGATTTAATATAAATTGAATAAATTGGAGCTTTTGTAACCATAGTTTGTATATCTGGATCGGTCATACACTGTTTAATGCTTGCAGCAACAGACTCATTTGTCTCCCCAGGCTTGTCTATACTTTCAAATATGAAACTATCCTCAAACTGCGAGAATATAGGTTTTACTTTATCTACACAAATGTCAATTTTCAAATAATTGAAAGGAGTTCCGTTCAGCAATTGTTTTGGGGCAAATGACATAGGATCAAAATATAGAGCAACATCCCCGTGTCTTTGGAATTCCTCTTTGTCAATCGAGATAAAGTTACCTATATCATAGCTGTCAATAGTAGATATATCAAAAGTAGGTTTAACCTTTGACACTTTTTCATTATAATAGTTGAAATAAGGAATGTTTATATTATAGACTTTGGCGGAAACACTTTCTATGCGGAATGCACCCAAACTATTCCTGTCAACTTTTATTCCCTTTGTTATATAATCTCCATTAGGTAAAGGTTCTCCTGTTTCGGAATTTACAGCATTAACTATCAGCTGTTCTATAGCATCCCATGATATTTGCCAATCTTGAATTTCATATGTGCCATAACCTTCCGTCTGTGAAGTTAATGACGGATTCATTGTAGAGTGAAACATGTTTTCATTTCCATACAGTGATGGATGGTCTGCAGATAAGTGAAAAATTTCACATTCTGGGAAGTCTTCAAGTTTTGATGACTGGACAATTCTATTGTAAATATTACCTGGAAGTCTATTATCGGTAAACAAGATGTAGAAACGTTTTTTGTTATACGTATTTCCATTGTGTTGTTCTTGATAGGGTTCGTTAATCACATACACGTCATGACCTCTTAGCAACCATTTTTTTAGAGATGGCGCAAGATATGGATTAACAACACTGTTTTTTGTTTCGTCAGGTTGATAATACTCACCATCAGTCAATAATACTGATTCGGCATTCGATTCTGCCATTTTCTCAGCAGCCGTTTTCAAATCAGCATAGTTGACTTCTTTTATTGTACGCAACAATGCGTATGTTGAGTCCGCATCATGTTCAACAATGTTTTTACCTTCAATGGAATAATATTTCTTTGTCGCATCAACAAAGGATGGTGTTAATGGATTGAAAACGGAATTGGTATCATTCTTTGCCAGTACCATACAGGTGGAATAATCAACATATAAAGTAAGATTATCCCTTTCCAAAGGGTCAACATTGGCTCCAAAATACTGCTCGTGAAAGTCTGATATGTATTTTGTATCCATAGGCGTATCATTTCCTCCACAACCTGAAGCAAATATAGCAGCCGATAACAACGATGTTGCTAGTAAAACTTT
>JAKSVJ010000150.1 GCA_024408015.1 Clostridia bacterium | reverse complement strand
TGCTTGTAGGTGTTCTGAGACGAGGCGTGCCGATATCTGAAAGAATTAGAGATAAGATAAAAGACATCACCGGTGTTGAAGTTCCGGTAGCCACTCTTGACATCACTCTTTATAGAGATGATCTTGAGGAGCTCTCAGATATGCCAAAAGTTAACAAGCATGAAATTGAAGAAAATTTAACCGGTAAGATAGCAGTTATTGTTGACGATGTAATCTTTACTGGAAGAACAGTAAGAGCCGCAATAGACGCCATATTTGACGTCTCAAGGCCAAAATGCATTCAACTTGTAACATTGGTTGATAGAGGTCATAGAGAGATACCAATTAGACCTGATTATGTCGGAAAAAATGTACCAACTTCATTAACTGAGATTATCAAGGTTAACACAGAAAGATTTGACGGAGTTTGGTCAATTGAAATCGATTCAAAAAAATAAGCAAAAGCAGAAAAGCGATGGAAATCCGTCGCTTTTATCTTTTTCATTCAAATTAATTTTCTACTGGTTTGTAACTACATGTGCCACAAACTCTATCACCAGCGTCTCCGGCAGCTGTAAGAATATATCCTTTGTCATTAAGAGGAGCATCAGAATAACGAGCAATATATACGCTAACATCAGGGTGAATCTTATGAACCAAATCAACACCAGTCTTTGAACCAAATATGCATAAGAATCTAATATCTTTGCATCCAGCTTTTTTGATGAAATCGATGGCTGCAACAGCACTGCCACCAGTTGCAAGAGCTGGGTCAACTACTACAACAGGACCTTCAGTTACGTCAATAGGTAATTTGAAGTAGTATGTTTCTGGTTCAAGAGTCTCTTCGTTACGACAAAGACCAATGTGACCAATCTTTGCTGTTGGTGATAGAGCTTTAAGTCCATCAGTCATACCAAGACCAGCTCTTAAAATTGGAACGATAGTGAAATCTTGAGCTAATACAGGAGTATCGATAACAGCAAGAGGAGCTTGTACAGTTACGTTCTTTGTTTTAAGGTCTTTTAATGCTTCATATCCCATAAGCATTGCGATTTCGTTAGTGAGCTCAGCAAATTCTTTGGAACCTGTATATATATTACACATGTGTGAAACTTTGTGATCTATTAATGGATGCTCCATAACGAATACGTTGTCGTATAAATTTTTCATAATGACTCCTTGTTTCTTGACTCATTTTTTTATATATGTTATTATTATTTTCGAAGTGAGGTGTTAATTATGGCTAAGATAATAGTGAGCAACTGTCTTCTAGGTTGCGATTGTAGATATAAGGGAGATGGATGCAAATGCGAAGAAATCGTAAATCTGTCCGAAAAGCACACAATAATAGGTGTATGTCCTGAACAATTTGGGGGATTATCAACTCCAAGAGACCCATCAGAAAGGGTTGGCGATAAAGTAATATCAAACCATGGAAGGGATGTAACAGAACAGTACAACAGAGGTGCTGAAATTGCATTGTATCTTGCCAAATTAAATAAAGTGGATTTTGCCATTTTGAAAGCCAAAAGTCCTTCTTGTGGAAAAGGTGTAATCTATGATGGTACATTTACTGGAGGCAAAGTTAGCGGAAATGGCGTAACCGTTGATTTATTCCTTAAAAATGGAATACCAGTATATACAGAGGATGAATTAGATAAGTTACCTTTGTGACATAGTATAGAACAAATAAAGCTCCGGGTCAACCCCGGAGCTTCTATTTTGTGTTTAATTATTTGCTTTCTTCTGGAGCTTCTTCCATATCAACGTTTGCGAGTGATTCTACTGCAGCTGCTGGAGCAGATGCGTCATCTTCGCCTGTGCCGATTTTACCGTTGTTAGCGACAAGGCTTGTAACGATACCCATGATGAATGCTGTAGCAAGTGTTGAAACCTGGATAAGAGCACCACCTGTGATTGAGTTTGTACCGAAGTTAAGAGCGAGACCACCGATACCTGTTACGAAGATTGCACTTACAACGAAGAGGTTCTTGTTGTTGCCAAGGTCAACCTTCTTGAGCATCTGAAGACCAGATACTGCGATGAAACCGTACATAGCGATACAAGCACCACCCATTACACACTTAGGAATTGAGTTGATAAGTGCTACGAATGGAGTGAAGAATGAGAGAACCATACAACCAACAGCGGCTGTAAAGATTGATACAACTGAAGCGTTTCCTGTGATAGCTACACAACCGATTGATTCACCGTATGTTGTGTTAGCGGCACCGCCGAATATACCACCAACCATTGAACCTACACCGTCACCAAGAAGTGTTCTGTGGAGACCTGGTTCTTTGATAAGATCTTTTTCAATGATTGAAGAAAGGTTCTTGTGGTCTGCGATGTGCTGAGCGAGTTCAACAACACCGATCGGGATGAATGTGATAGCGATGTTACCGATAGCAGCTCCATCAAGTGGGAACTGACCGTTTGTTTCGATAGCTTTGAGGAATGTGAATTTAGGATAATCAACGATAGATGTGATTGAGAATGTTCCAAATGCTTCTTTGAATGCATCGAAGCTGAGAATCTGGAGAGCTTCAACATTTGTTGCCATACCGATGAGAGTAAGAACAAGTGCGAATATATAACCAACACCAACACCTACGATGAATGGGATAAGTTTAAGTGTTTTTGAGCCTTTAACTGATACGAATACGATAGCAAGGAATGTTACAGCACCAACGAGAATTGTGATGAGGCTGTAGTTGTCACCACCATTTGTCTGCATCCAGCCTGTAGCTGTGCCTGAAAGACCAAGTCCGATGATTGCAACGATAGGTCCAATGATAACTGATGGCATGATTTTGTTAACCCATGCTGAACCAGCAAGTTTTGTAATGATAGCGAATACTACATATACAAGTCCTGCAAGAGCGATACCGATGATTACGCCCCAGTAACCATAGTTCTGACCGATAACTGCTTCATAAGCACCGAGGAATGTGAAAGATGATCCAAGGAATACAGGGCTCTTATGTTTTGTAAAGAGGATGTATACGATAGAACCAATACCTGCACCGAAGAGTGCTGCAGCTGGGTCGAATGTCAATGAGTCTGAGTACATTGACATGATGATTGGAACGAGGAGTGTAGCTGCCATGATGGCGATCATTTGCTGGAAAGCAAAGACAAGAGTTTGGCTAAACTTAGGTTTAGCGTCAACATCGTAAATTAATTTCATATTAATTTACTCCTTCCTTATTAAATTGTAATTTTTGTCGGACAAAAAATCTTGAAGCAAAAAAAACATCCTGCCCAGTGGCAAGATGTTACAATTTACAAGTATAGTAATACTCTGCTATGTAAATCTTGCTGGTCTCTCTGTACCGAGCTTAAAGACTTATTTTGTCAGTTCTCATGTATTATATCACAATCGTATTATTTGTAAAGGGGGAATTAACAAAAATTTAACATTTGGTTAAATTGCCAAGTCGGCGCAACATTATGGGCGAGTTTTGGTAATAATGACTTGAATGTTAGAAGAGGTAAATTATTATTAGTCTTGATTAGAGCGTCAAAAGGTCCAAAAAGTAGTTAATATAAGATAATAGTTACAAAAAACATCGAAAATTTCGATAAATATGAACTCTCCTAAGTACATATTTATCCTAATTTTTCAATATTTGCATGACAATAAAGATTCTGCTTAAATTTACAGAATCTAGTAATGTTAATCGCGGCAATCTTAAAACCAAAATATAGCTTTGTCCTAAGTCTGCCATGAACAGGAATCTTATCAACGTAATACTTTTGTCTAAGAAGTGAATGTATAGCTTCTACACCATTTCTGAAATGTGAGTATTTCTTAAATTCTTCAGTTAATCTATATTCTTATTGTGCAAACAGCATCTTAATTTGCATCTTAATTTGACGTAAATTCTTAAAGTAAGTTCCACTGTTGGAACAAGTGGAAATTAGAATGATA
>JAKSVJ010000015.1 GCA_024408015.1 Clostridia bacterium | reverse complement strand
CACTGAGCATGGGTCAAGATGCTTATGGGGTAACAGATATCGCGGGTGGTGGTCTTCAGACAATTGTTAACCCTCTTTGTGCTGGCAATGGCCCATTGAACCAGAGAGCAACAGTAGGTTGGAAGACAATGCTTACAGCTAAGATCCTCGTTAACTCATACATGGTAAGAATTGAATCAGCTTCAACATTTACTGGTATTGGTAACAATTAGGATTAAATAATAAAGGAGAATATCATGGCTGAAAAAACAAAAGCTGAAATGCAAGCTGAGATTGATAAGCTAACAGCTGCACTTGAAGCAAGCAAAAAAGCACAAGAACCAAAAGAAGAAAAGATTGACGATTCATATTTGCTTGAGAAAGTGAAAATAAGAATCGTGAAAGTTCCTGGCATCCCAGAGCTATCCGATGA
The DNA here is from genome assembly GCA_024408015.1 of Clostridia bacterium. Taxonomy (GTDB): domain Bacteria; phylum Bacillota; class Clostridia; order Oscillospirales; family CAG-272; genus RGIG6816. The sequence goes on along the minus strand of JAKSVJ010000015.1, from coordinate 10,753 downwards.
TTATGATGTAACTATCAATGGCAAAACATGGCTAATTCAACGTGGTGTTGAGGTAGAAGTACCAAGATATGTAGCTGAAGCAGTTCAACTTGCTGAAGCTCAAGCACTTCATGCTGAAGCAGTTATTAAAGAGATTGAAGAATCAGGCAAGACATCTATGGCAACTATTTAAGCTGTGATATTATAGCTTCTAACACAGCGGGAGCAAGGGAACAAATCTCTTGCTCCTTATTTTATAAGAAAGGATTTTATTATGGTAAAACATAGAATAATTCTTGATGTATCCAAGACTGGTGTTCAGTTCACATTGCCGATGAACCAAACAGAGTTTTCTTCAAGAGAGATTATGATCTCATTAAGAAATGATTCTGAAGCTGTCAATCTTGATGGTTGTTCAGCTGCATTGGTAGTGACATATCCTGATGGCACAGTTTCTAGACCATTAGCATGTTTGTGCTATGGTTCAAATGCATATAACGCTAATACAATTGTTGTTACATTAACAAGTAACATGGCAGAACAGAATGGTGCTGTGAAATGTGTATTGCTTATAGCATCAAATGAGGGTGGTGTACTTTATTCACCATCATTCGTCATTCAGGTGGCAAAAATACCAGGACTTGTAGAAAGCATCGATGAACCTGGTTCAACAACAGCTAATGAGTTTCTAGCGATAACACAAGCTAAACTCGAGGCACAAGGTTGGGCGGTAGGTTCAATGGGAGATGGCACAACTTCATCTCCAACAAACAACTCAAAATATTATTCAGAACAATCAGCGTTACATGCTGGTGAATCTAATGCAAGTGCTGCTAGTTCAGCGGAGTTTGCATCTGCATCAAGTGCTAGTGCGGCTGAAGCTGAACATCAAAAAGAATTGGCACATCAGCAAGTTATAGCAGCTGAAAATCAAGCAAATAGAGCTAACGAATATCTTACTCAAGTACAAGCTAGCGAAGCATCCAGTAAGTCATACTCAGAGCTCAGCGGCAATTATGCTAATACAGCATCTATCAAGGCAAAAGAAAGTGCTGATAGTGCGATTGAGAGTAAAGAGTATAAAGAATACATTGAATCATACATTAGTACTACACCGCCTATAATTGCTCCAAATGGAAACTGGATGATTTATAACGGAACATCGTATATTGATACTGGCAAGTCATCAATCGGTAAACCATTCACCATTAAAAAGACATATACATCTATTGAAGAAATGAACAGAGGCTTTGCAGCTGATGAGGTTCTTGAAGGTGAGTTTGTATGTATTACTAATGGCAATATGGAAGATGTCGATAATGCGAAGCTATTCGTGAAAGGTTCATATTCATACCAGTACATTACAGATCTTAGTGGTTCACAAGGTATCAAGGGTGACATGGGTACAGTGAGCATTGGCTCGACTGAGACGGTAGCACCGAACATGCCAGCTAAGGTAACCAATGTTGGTACGTCAACATCAGCTGTTCTTAACTTCCAAATCCCACAAGGTGTTAAAGGTGATCGTGGATATGGCATCACAAAAGTAGAGCTTATTTCAGGTGATCATACTGAGGGAACTAAAGACAAATATCGTATGACATTTGAGAATGGATACACATTTGATTACGAGGTCTATAACGGTGCGAATGGCGAAGTGCAGCGTTCGGAATTTGACGCATTGAGCAACAACGTTATTCAACATTCTGAAGCGATTGTTGAATTGCAAGCGGTAGGAATTGTAAATGTCAATGGCATTTTAAATATAAAATTTATGGAGGCATAGAATGGAAGTTTTAAAACCGATAGTGTTAGATGAAACACTTCAACACACCAACAAGTTGCTTGCGATGATGGTTGAAGAACATCTAGAAGAAACGGCAAATTTGCACGAAATTGCAGAAGTTGTCAAAAAAGGATTGGCTCAAGATGTATTTAGTGTTGGTGACCAATTAATCATTCCTTGGAGTGACGGAACAACGGAATACCAAGTTCCGATGGATATCGTGCATTTTGGAGATGTAACTCTCAAAGATGGAGAGGTAGTACCGGGTATGTGGTTACAGTGGCATTTCTGTTCTCCATTTGGAATTCCATTTGATGCTAACGAAGCATTCTATTATGCCAAAGATGGATTGAGCGCAGGAACATACTATTTTACCGCTAAGAATTCTTGGGGCAGTAATATCGTGGCGAATGAATCATATTCGTTTACATTAGCCAACCCTGTTCCCACAGGTGGACAATTAGTTTTGACAGCTGGTACTGTTGACACCGCATTTGCGAATTGGAGGGTATATTCTTATGCTTCTTCTACATCGAATCAAGCAATAGAAACGGTTGCTTTGACTAAGAGCGCAAGCGGTACATACCTTGGAGATTGGTCTTCTTCAACCAAGTATTCCGATACTGGAGTTAATAATATGCAACGTTCCAACTACGGATACAATAGATGGTCACAATCTTCTTTGAGACAGTTTCTTAATTCAAACGCGGACAAAGGTGCTTGGTGGAATCCACAGAATGTATTCGACCGCGCTCCAAGTGAATTGAATTCTTATCGTGGATTTATGACGGGATTCAAGGAAGATTTCTTATCAATTCTTAAGCCAATTAAAGTCACAACCGCATTAAATACTGTAAGTGATACAGAAATAGCGGTTAGCGAAGACACATATGACACATTCTTCGTTCCATCACTTGAACAGATATATGCGAACCCACAGTGGAGAGGCGAAGGTGAATACTGGGAATATTGGAAGCAGAAAGTTGGAAGAACTACACCTATGGATCAATATGGAACATATCCAGAAGCAAGAACATTCGCTATCAATGCGAAGACTAGTGCGCAGCACGTTCGTCTCCGTAGTGCTTATCGCAACAACGCGTATAGTACGTGGAATGTCTTATCTAGTGGTAACATCAACTACAGCAATGCTACGTACGCGAATCGCTTTGCTCCCGCTTGTGTCATCTGTTAATCTTATTAATGTCGGCACGACTAGTGCCGACCAAAGGAGTGAATAATGAGTGTACCAGAAGGCAAACGTGGTGAATCAAAATTTGAAGTCATATTGAAAGCGCAGGAATTGGCAGAATATACAATTCAAATTTAAAGAATTAAAGAAGGAGATATTAAATGAAAGACGTAATAATTGTTCGGAAGACAATGCCGATTTACGAAAAGAACAAAATCGAACGTACTGAAGCGGATTTGCAAAAAGCCGAAGCAGATTTGGCATATGTAGCAATGATGACCGATGTAGAAATCCCAACAGAAGATGAGGTAATTCTTAATGACATTCGAGAAAATTAAAGAATATTATGACAACGGATTTTGGAACAAAGAAATGGTTCGCAATGCGGTTAAAAAGGGAAAAATTACCGTAGAGCAATACGAAGAAATTGTCGGAGAGAAATTCTAATGGAAGAGTCAATTACTCTAAACCAAAAGGAAATCAAAAAGATAATTGCAAGGTATTATAACATTAGTGGCGAATCTATCATTCAAAATAAATACTCATTCACAATCGTTGGTCATCAATCGTGTGAAATAGTCAAAGAAAAAGAGAATGAGAAACCGCTAATGATTGAACCTAAGTAATTGTACAAAACTCAATGTACGGTTATGTACAATTCAACAATAGAAAACCAATGTTGAATAAGAAAGTGAAATTCAAACTGCACACTTGAATGCCATTGGCACTACACACAACCATTAGTCGTTCAGGCAACCGTATAGTCGGTACTCAAATGTAGAATTAGATTGGTTTACAAATCGGTTTACACATTGAAAACAAAATGGTTTACAACAAACAACGCTACCTAAACGATTGTTGAATAACTTTGATTTAAAATTGGTAAAAAAAGCATGATGGTTTTTCCCTTACAATAATTCAAAGGAGAATAACCATGAATTACAAAGTAGCTGGTAAAATCGGCATCCTCTTAACAGAGGCAGAAAAGATCAGTGATGCATTAGCTGTTAACATAGGCATTGATGGTGATGTCGTTGTTAATAGAAATGATGGTCACTCGTTCGCTACAAAGTCAGTGAATGGGAGCTTCAATATTCCAGGAGACTTTCTCGTGAATGCACGTTATGTGATTACATGCGGAGAAGTAACGTTTGCAACATTTGTTGTTGTGATTGACGATGGAGTAAAGAAAGCTATCCCATATGCAGCAGCTCAATCTGAAACAAATAGACTTCAGTGGTTAGCGATAGCTGGAATACTGGATATTGTAGAAGACATTAAAAAAACATGTAATGAAACAAAGGAATTGGTAACCGAGTTTAGTGACGGTTATAAGACTGAATAGGAGATTAAAATGAAGAAATTTTTAGTATGTGCTATTGCGGTTATTTTAATCGCACTTTCATTGGCAACAGTTGTATCGGCAGCTGAAGAGGTTACTACAGAAGATACATATGTTATCACTGAAGATGACATAGTAACACCTGATGGTTTGACACCTGAACAGGAATCACTTTGGCACAAGTTTTGGACAGCAGTTATTTCAGTGATCAATGGACAAAATGCTAGAGATGCAATCGTAACACTTAGCTCAATAGCTGGTGCAACAGTTATTATCTTGCTCAAGTCAGGAGTATCAACAAGACTTTCTCAGATTAACAACATTTCTTCCAAGAATCAAAACAAGACTAATGAACTTGTAAGTGGTGTTAACGAGAACAGCGAAAAGATTGTAGCTTTAGCAAATCATCTTACTGAGCTTGAAACAAAAACTGAAAGTATCCTGGCAACAGAATCGGCAAGAACAGAAGATGGTAGCATCACAAAAGAGGGTATCCTTGCATTAGCTGATATGCTCATGACAACATATCAGTCTTCTAGCACAATACCAAATGCCGCAAAGGAAGTTATTAGAACTAAATATTTAGCAGTAGTAAAAGCGTTAGACGATGGTGAAACAAAGGAGGCATAAATGAGTGCTTCTATTAAAAAGTTAATATTAACTATTTGCGGTTTGGCAGCTGCTATAGCACCGCCATTTATCGCAACAATTTTACAATTTCCTACATGGACTGAAGAGCCAAAAGCAACAATTAGTGGGGTAGCTATTCTCTTAATATTCTTTTCTTGTCTTCCATTTTGGAATCAAATAAAAGCATATTTTAAAGGTAGCCCATCAGTAACATTGCTATGGATAATCGTGTTCGTGTTGCTCATGCTATTAAAGAACATCATTAATGAGATGCTCTATGTATGTGTAGCTGGATTAGCAGGAAACATGGTATCAGAAATATTCTTTATGATACGCAAAAATATTAAGGATGAACTGAAAGAAGAAGAATAACGTATGGCAATTAAACCTCTCGAAGACAACAACGAGCAGATAGTTGAAGCAACGAGAAAGTTAAAGTCATCCACAGAGAACATTAGTGCACAAGGACGAGCAAGTCTTCTTACTAATATAATGGTAATAATCTTGTTCGTCTTCAGTGCGGTTCTTTCGTTTGGTGATTTATCATTTTCGTTTAAGTCAGCAATAGATTTTTCAATCGTAACATTATTTATCTACACCGTAACAACAGTAGTGCATCATACGAAATATGATGAGGGCGTTATGCGTGGAAAGAAGACAAAGGAATACAAAGAAGCTAGTGCAAGATATGAAGAGAAAGTAAAAGAAGTGCACGACAAAGGATTAGCAACAATGCTTCCTGAGCTATGCAATAAGTATGTAAAAGAAGAACTAGAAACATATCGCAAGTCAATTATAGCTACAACATATCTATCATGGGAAGATTATATGGATAGATGGTGTAAGGCAAGTGATGAAGTGGTTAACAGCTCTGATGAAATGAACAAGCAAACAAAGGAAGCGGTTATAAGAGCTAATCATGCTAAGCCAAAGATACTAACAGCAGATCAGCTTCTGACTAAGGATGCAACAGCTAAAAGAACGTCAACGGTTCTTGGCGTGTCTCCAACTCAGAAGACTAGATTTGATAAATCATTAAACAGCTTAACACGAGTATTTACAACGATATTAGGTTGTGTAATGGTAGTTTCCTTTGCTGCACATCCAAGTTTAGAAACATTTGGCTTATGGTGTGCGAGAATGGCACCGATAGTAATGGCATGGTTAATCGGTGCAAACGCTGGTTTTACAACAAGTGCAATAGCAGCTCCTATTTATTATGATGGCAAGGTTGAAATATTAACACTAATGCTTGAATGGGAACGCAACGGAGAGCTAGACAAAATAAAAAAAGAAAGAGAAGACTCTCTTGAGGGCGTTGATCTAGAAGAGTTAATAAACAAGGAGAGACAACATGACAGTACAAGAAGTGATTAGTTTAGTAGAAGAAACTAAACCAAGTGCATATTCCACTAACACTATTGTTTCCTGGTTAAATGAGTGTGAATCAAATCTCATCATGAGAACAAGTGGAGATATCGCAAGAAAAATAAAATATCCAGATGACGCAGGTAGAGAGCTATCAGCTCCACTACCATTTGAAAAAATATATGTCGAGTTTATAACCGCAAAGATTGATTATCAGGATCAGCAATTCCAAGCTTATCAGAATTCAATGGCAATATATAACGCAACAGAGATTGAGTATTTAAAATACTGGGAGAGACATAAGTATGATTGAAAGCGGAGAAGCAATTGAATATCTAAACCGAAAAATTCCTGAATTAGAAATTGAGTTAGATAGACTGAAAGCGATCTCTGCTTCTTTGCAAAAGAAAACAACTAACCTTGAGTCAAATGTTAATGGCACTTTGCTTGGCGATGTGAAGCAAAATGCAAAGGATATAGCAGACTTAAAGTCAATCATTAATGTTGATGGGGACATTGACTTAACCGACATTACGAAGTCGTTATTCGCGTCAAATACTGCAGTGAATGTGGGAAGCAACGGTTTCATATGCAACGTGAAAGGTACATATCTTGTACAGAGTAATGGTGTTATAGTTCCAGTGCTTTATGACGGTGTATCAAAGAACTATACATTCAAAACAGCGAGCGGTGCTGATTGGGCGATTGGCATATCTAGTGACGGTATAGTCACGTCAGCATTTGATATTGATAAATATGTGTATGCTTCATTCTATGATGTTGCTGCTATGGTTCAGTTGCATGAAAAGTCAATATCGACTATTGGAGCTACAGTTGAAGGTAAGGTTTCAACTGGAGAAGTTATCCGAGCAATCAATGATAGCACTGAGGGAAGTAAGATCTTATCTAACAAGCTTGCCATAACAAGTGTTGTTGAACAAAAAGCAGACCAAGCTGACCTAGATAGTGTTGAACGTAGGGTGGCCACATGTGAGTCAGACATCATAACTCAGGAACAATCAATTGGTTTAATGGTGAAGCAAACTGATTTTGAAACAGCTATTAATCAAAAAGCCGATAGTGATGACGTGGACGAGATAGCAAACCGAGTGACTATAGCTGAAGGTTCATTAGTGGTACAAGCTGGTAAGATTGAAGAGAAAGCTTCAGTTACATCTGTTGAGAACTTGGGAACAGAACTTAGAACAGCTATAAATGGAAAAACTGGTGTTCAGGAATTTACTACGCTTCAAACAGAAGTAACCAATGTATCAAGAACTGTTGATGCACATACTGGTCAAATAGCTAGTAAGGTATCAAATGATACATATGTATTAGACATGTCAGGTAAAGCTTCGGTTGATGATTTGAATGGAGTAGCAACAAATGTTACTAACTTAACAAAGAGAGTTGCTACATCAGAAACATTAATTGAGCAGAACAAAGAAGATATAAAACTCAAGGCAAGTACAACTCAGTTTAATGACTTGAATAAAGCGGTTGTAGAGAACGCAGCACAAATAGTTATTAATGCTGGAGCAATAGAACAGAGAGCAACAAAGAAAGAAGTTACGGATCTAAGTGATGATGTAAAGGCTAAATTAGCAGCAAAAGCCGATAGTGATACAGTAGCAACTATGCAAACAACAATAACTAATGTGTCACAAACACTTGATGCACAAGCTGGCTTAATTGCTTCAAAGGTTTCTAATGAGGTATATGTAGCTGATAAAAATAGTTTCGAGCAAAGAATATCATCAGCTGAAACTGAGATTACACAAACAAAAGACCAAATAGCTCTTAAAGCTGATTCATCGGATCTGGAAGACCTAGACGGAAAGGTAACAGATAATGCAGCTCAATTGGTTGTGCAGGCTGGTTTAATAGCTAGTAAAGTATCTAGTTCAGAATACGAGGTAGATAAACAAGGAATAACAAATAGGCTTAGCACTGCCGAAAGTGAGATAGTACAGACAAAAGAAGCTATAGCGTTAAAGGTTGACAAAAAGACAGTTGATGACTTGTCTGACATAGTCTCAAGCAATACATCACGAATAACAGCAACAGATGGCAAGATTGAAGAGAGAGCTACCAAGACTGAAGTAACAAATCTTGGCACTGAACTCAGACAATCGATTGACGGAAAAGCTGATTCACAAGAAGTAACTACCTTGCAAGCTTCAGTTACTGATGTTTCGCAAAGACTTGACACTCAAGCAGGAGTCATTTCTACTAAGGTATCAGAAGATACATATAGAGTGGATATGGAAGGCAAAGCTTCTAAGGAAGCTATGGAAAACCTAGCCGATAAGTATGATGAATTAGGTGAGCTAGTAGAATCACATTCAACTGAGTTAAAGCAAACGTCCGATAGAATAGAAGCGATAGTAACCGAAAACGGAAACATAGTTTCTCAGCTTTCAGTTAACAATGACGCAGTAGAGGCGGTTAACCGTTCATTAACTTCGGTTAATGGTGAGATAACATCTATTCAAGGCACACTTACTACTCAAGGCAATATGATATCTGCAAAGCTTGATGCTAGTGGCGGTAGTGATTCGTTTGGTTGGCACCTCGCTCAGGACGGATTTAGAATAGTAAGTAATGGTGATCATGCACTTAGTGTTATTAATTCCACTGGTGGACACGGAACTAGAATTGGCATGATAGGTAATACATACTTAACTGGTAATCTATTCATGACTGGGGATGTTCAGTTTGAAGATGGAGCTATCATTCTAAAAGAAGGTGTTGGTTATGGAACGCAGGCTCCAGAAGATAATCCTAACTTAAGTAATGCGAAGGTCGGTCAGTTGTACTTCAAGATTAAGGAGTAACAATGGAATATATAAGATTAGACGTTGGTACATCGGAAATAATCGACTTGTCATATATCAGTAGTGATATATCTGTTATTTCAACACCTGAAGTTAACATAGAAGAGTACTTAGATATATATGACATGAGTGGTGGTACGTTTGAAATCTATGCTCTTAAACCTACGAAAGGATCTATTCAAATAGATTTTGAAGCGGTATTGCCAAGTGGTCAATCTCAAATTATAACGTATTCGGTTACCATTGATGGAGTTGAACCGATAGTACCTGATGAACCAGAACCTGAACCAAATGTTAAAGCATATATAAATACAAGTAGAGGGTGGAAGGAAGCTGAGGTTTGTGCAAAGAAAGTACAAGGCTTCTTGATTCTCGAATCTAAACTAAAAGAGCAAAGGAGTTGGAAATAATGTTACCAAAAATCCCATATACACCAAGCGTTCGTAAGCAACAGCAAATGAAGTTTGGCGGATACACACATACAAGTGGAGCTAGAGATGGTGCAATCTATGATATGAAGAACATATCAGCTGATGAATATCCAATTCTAACACCAATGAAAAATAGATTAGTTTCACCAATGGTAGCTCGAGGAGCTGTAGACTTTACATTTGGTACTGATGGCACACCGTATTATTTAGTACCAAGTGGAGATAGATACAAGTTTTATAAAGCTGAACGAGAAGTTGGTGAGACGGAAAATACGAAGCTGTGTAGGCTTTCAAACAAATACATTATAATTTACTCTCCACATTTAACAGTATACGATACAGAGGCGGATACTTTGTTAAGCAAGGGTATACCAAGCGATAACGTAGCTTCAATAAAGAATGAACCATTTGTAACACTAAATACTAATATCACAATGATTAATGAAGCTAATAAACGCACTGAACATATTGAGTTATATCTATATAACGATAAGGTAGTAGCTAATTGTGATATGTGTGGTTTTCAAATCGCAAAGGCATTTGCTGATGCGATCAATGGCAAGGAAAGAATTAAGTTAAGCGATAAAGACGGAGTAGTTGAAAACTGGTATTATGGCGGTGCTCAAATTGACTTTGAGAATTACCAGGTAAAATTTGATAGAGACTTAACTCAAGCAATAACACCAAACACTATAAGAGGCAACACTGTTCAAAGACTTGAGGTTGAAGAAAGCGGTAAGAAGTATATTCTTCAAGGCGAAGCTTATTGGGAAGAAACTGGTAGTACAGTTACTGCCGCAAAGTATATCTTCTATGGATTGGAAGTTAGCGGTTTGCAAGGAGGCAATGAGTTCTATATCACAGCCAAATCAACAAGCCAAGAAGCGAAGCTAGAAAACACGTTCACTTTATTGACAAGCTCTCTAGAGAAGAATGAGTTAAACCTTGTTTGTAGAGGCACAATCTTCCCGATAGAAAAGGTTGAAAGAGATGATGGTGTTAACAAGAAGATTAAGATAACAGTAACTGGTGAATCATTCGGCGGCATTAACGCATTTGATATTGTAGTCAATGGTATTACTCTTGAATTCCCTGAAGAGATGGAGAACGTCTTCCAGTGTAATAACAGACTTTGGGGTACAAAAGGAAATCACATTTATGCATCGGCTTTGGGTGATCCATATAACT
>JAKSVJ010000149.1 GCA_024408015.1 Clostridia bacterium | reverse complement strand
CGCCTACAACATCGACAACGGCAACAACTGCAACAACGCCTACAACATCGACAACGGCGACAACTGCAACAACGCCTACAACATCGACAACGGCAACAACTGCAACAACGCCTACAACATCGACAACGGCGACAACTGCAACAACGCCTACAACATCGACAACGGCGACAACTGCAACAACGCCTACAACATCTACAACGGCGACAACTGCAACAACACCTACAACATCAACAACGACGACAATTGTGACAACAGCCACGACTGACACTGTTCAAACTTCAGTGACAACTACTGCGGTTTCAACTATTGCGACAACAGTTACAGCGGTAGAGACTACTGCAGTATCAACAACTCAACAAACAACAGCTGAATCATCATCTATAACGGATGAGTCTACTGAAATATTATCAACAATTATTACATCAGAAACTTCAGTTCCAAGTCAGACTACTACAATTAAAGGAACTGAATCAATAATTGATGAATGGAATAATCAAAAAGAAGAACTCAAACATACTTTTGGCTGTTCTTCATTATTGACAGGTGGATCAATAGTTTTGACTGCAATAGTTGTATGTTTATCATTAGTTGCAACGAAGAAGCGTGAGGATTGATTAAGTAGCAAAAAATATTGCTCAGTCTTTTAGAGACTGAGCATTTTTTTATATTGTAACTTATGAAATGTGATATTTGTGTATTCTTTTTCGATTTCCGATGTATCAATTTTCTTTGTTAATGATGGAAATGTGTCATCACAGTGATCAATAATTATGTTTTTTGGTTGTATTGTATCTATGATTTTGATTGCTTCTGATTTTAAATCACTACAACCTTGATAAGGAAGAACCAAATAATCAACATTGTTTGGATATGTTGTGTTTTCATCAATTCCAAGACTACCAAGGATAAATATTGATGTCGTGCCATTACTAATTAAGTACGCAATGATTTCTTTGTTTTCTTTGCATTTTGGTGCGAGTTTTGACATGGTTATTAAGTTAGGAATAAAAAATAAATGTCTAAAACTAAATATTGTTCTCAATCTAAGTTTGGTATCAAGGCTTGAGTGCTTTGATTTGAATACTTGTATTCTTAAATCATCAATATTAAATTCATCATTTGGCTTTATTGGGATAAAGTTATAATCCGGGGACATGAGCTTAGCTAAAGAAGTTGCTACAGCTTGTGTCCCATATATTTTTTTGCTTTTGTCAATGAATAGGGGCAAACTACCTATGTGGTCAAAATGAGCATGAGTAATTAAAATATTGGTGTGTTTTGAGTACTCGTCAATGTCCACCTTTAAAGGTCCACCTCTCATAGGAATAAATGGATCAATTAATACTTGACTATTTTCAGACGATATTAGAAGCGATGCTGTGCCATACCAAGTTAGTGTCATTGTCTTGTCCTCTTTGCGGGTTATTTATTTGTATTATAGCGAAAATGAAGATCTTTTACAACACATTGTATTGTTTGACAACGTAATTGTGTTGTGGTAGAATTGCTTCAAATGATAACCAGGCGGTAAAGTTATGTTAAATGAGGTATTAATAGCAAAAACAAGACCAATTGCAAACTCAAAAAGCGTAGTTGTTTTCAATAAATATCGTATTTCTGTCCTCACGGATTCTCTATTTAGAATAGAGGAAAATGATTATGGTAAATATTGTGATGAAGCAACGCAAATAGTATGGTATAGAGATTTTGACAAAGTCAATTTTACGACAATTGTCGAGAATGGTTGCTTACTTATAAAAACAAATAAAGTTTCGATTTGTATCAATAAGGATTTTGAAAAAAGTTTTGTAATAATTAATGGTAAAAAAACACCTATAAATAATAAAGAGAATTTACTTGGAACATATCGTACACTCGATAGATACAACGGCGATGTATATGACGGCGATGGAAGTAAAATGAAACTTGAGAATGGTGTTGTTTCAAAAAATGGTGTAGCAGTTCTTGATGACAGTAAATCTTTAATTCTTCTACCTGATGGTAGTATAGAGCCAAGAGACATAGAAGAAATGGATATCTATGTTTTTGCATTTGGGAAAGAATATAGGGAAGCTGTCAAAGCATTATATAAAATAACAGGAAAGGTTCCGATGATTCCTAGATTTGCTCTTGGAAACTGGTGGAGCCGTTATCACGCATATTCCGACAAAGAATATCTTCATTTACTTGATGATTTGGAAAATGAAAACGTTCCAATAACAGTCGGCGTAATTGATATGGACTGGCACTGGTCTACAGATTTGGACAAACGCATGAAAATATCTGAAAGTGGAAAAGATGATGAATACCATGGATATAAAAGCGGGTGGACAGGATTTTCTTGGAATACAGAGTTGTTTCCTGATTGGAAGAGAACTGTAAAGAAAATTCATGATAAGAAAATTAAGGTGTCTTTGAATTTACATCCAGCAGCTGGTGTTAGATTTTTTGAAGATATGTATAAAGAAGTTGCCACAGCTGTTGGAGTTGATCCGTCAACAGAGAAAAGAGTCGAGTTCGATATGACAAATGAAAAGTTTGTTAACGCGTATTTCGATTATGTTCTTGATCCATATGAAAAAGACGGTATTGATTTTTGGTGGATAGATTGGCAACAAGGTCAAAAAAGTGCAATTCCAGGTCTTGATCCATTGTGGCTTTTGAACCACTATCAGTATTTAAATGCGAAAGATAAAGAAAGTCCCGTTATTTTGTCTAGATATAGTGGGCTAGGTTCACATAGATATCCGATAGGTTTTTCAGGTGATACTCATATTACATGGGATACTTTGGAATACCAACCATATTTTACTTTGACAGCGACAAATGCGGGATATCCTTGGTGGAGTCATGACATAGGTGGTCATATGAAAGGCTACAAGGATGATGAGTTGTTCGTGCGTTTATTGCAATTAGGCGTATTCAGCCCAATTAATAGATTGCATTGTTCATGTGAAAGTGTATTAACAAAAGAACCAATCGTTTACATGAATGGTACTGGATATATAGCATCTAATTATTTAAGGTTTAGACATAGATTAATTCCATATTTGTATTCAGCAAACTGGGAAACATCAAATCTTGGACTTGCTATAGTTGAACCTTTATACTATGAATATCCAGATGTTAAGGCTTCGTATTCTTTGAAAAACGAGTATTTGTTTGGAAGACAACTTTTAGTGTCGGCTATTACAACTCCAGGGGAGGGAAAAGACAAACTTTCCAAGACAAAAATGTACATTCCTAGTGGGCATTGGACAGATATTTTCACTGGCGATGAATATGAAGGCGATAGGGTTATTGATGTTTATAGATGGCTTGACACAATTCCTGTTTTAGCTAAGTCGGGTTCATTTATTCCACTAGATCATTCAACTTCGGACAATAATTGCGATTTACCAAAACATTTGGACGTAATGGTGTTTAATGGAGATGGCGAATATAATCTTCATGAAGATGAGAATGATTGTGAATTGTGCACTTGTTTTAAATCTCATTTGGTTGGCGATAATCAAAAGGTTGTATTTAAAACAAATGGTGTTCCTTCAAATGGAAGAACAATAACATTTATGTTCAAAAATATACCGACAGGAATAGCCAGTGTTACTGCAAACGGCAAAAAATGTGAATGTGACTTTGATGATAATGGTTATGTTTCAATAACCTTAAAGAATATAAAACAAGATGTTGAGTACATAATAAATGTGAAATTTGATGCAACATATAGTTCAAAGAATAAGCAACTCATTTACACTCTTACAAGATTAGTTGGTGACAATACCAAAAAACATGAATTGTTGTGTAAACTTCTTGTCGCTGATGATTTAGAGGCAAAAGAATTAATTGAAATGGCGGATTTTTTGAGTCCTTATGGAAGAAAACGTTTACTAGAAGTTGTAAAAGGGTAAAAAAGAAAGGGGCTGTTCAAAAACCTAGTAAAAAACTAGG
>JAKSVJ010000148.1 GCA_024408015.1 Clostridia bacterium | reverse complement strand
CTGTGTTATTCTCTGGGCAAATATCACAAACAAACATTGGTGCTGGTAAGGATAAGCCAAGCCCCTTTCTTTGTCCAATTGTGTAGTGAGTTATGCCTTTGTGTTTGCCAATTATTGTTCCATCTTTTGTTACAAAATTTCCTGGAATGCTTTCCTTGCCAGAATGCATTTCAACAATTTTAGCATAGTCACCATCAGGAACAAAACAAATATCTTGGCTATCTGGTTTATTGGCATTAATAAAGCCATTCTTGTCGGCAATTTCTCGAATTTCTGTTTTTCTAAATCCACCAAGAGGAAGCAATGTATGTGCTAGTTGTTCTTGCGTGAAATTAAATAAAACATAACTTTGGTCTTTTGTTTCGTCGATACCTTTTTTTAAAACAAACTTGTTATCTATCTTATCAATGCGAGCATAGTGACCGGTAACAACATAATCGCATCCAAGAGCAGCAGCTCTTGTAAATAATTTGTCAAATTTCATGTATTTATTGCAGTCAATACATGGGTTAGGTGTTAATCCTTGTAAATAGCAGTTGACAAATTTATCTATTATTTTTTCCTTAAAATCATCCGAGAATTGAAATACGTAGTATGGCATTCCTAGATGATAGGCAACATTTCTAGCATCCTCAACATCATCTAATGAACAACAAGTGTGCTCCTTTGAAATGCCGGCATCTTCATTGTTATACAATTTCATTGTGCAACCGACACAATCATATCCTTGTTCTTTCATTAAAAATGCAGCAACGCTAGAATCTACGCCACCACTCATAGCGATTAAAGCTTTACTCATTCTTATTTCTCCTTTAGATTTCAAAAGTCATCTGTTTATTGGCTTTTAAAACATATTTTTTATCATTAATTTCAACAGTACCACCTTCGCAAGTGGAAATGATTTTAACTTCGTTATCTTTTATTTTAATATCAACATATCCATTAGGAAGTGGAACACGTCCACAAACATCTTTGAAACATGCTTTATTAGGCTTTATGATAAAAGTCTTATATCCTGCAGAGGTAGGTGCAACACCAAGTATATATCTACCAATTAAGTATATTGGGTTGGCTCCCCATGCATGACATAAACTACAGCCAAACTGAGAGCCATACATTTCATAGTGTTCAATGCCTTTTTTAGTTGGGTCAAATTGCTCCCAAATTGTTGTCGCTCCTAGTTCTATCATTTTACCCCAATATGAATTAAGCATATCAGTCATGTATGACAAGTCTCCCATTTTTCCAAGCGCGTCTAATTCAAAAAACTCGAAATATGGTGTAGTGATTGGAGCAATATTCGGGTTGTATATAACGTTTTTGTATATTGATTTTTGTCTATCTTCGCTTGTGAGATTAAACAATATAGCGAAGATATTGGCATGTCTTGTTACAATGTGGTCTCGAGTATTGTTTTTTATTGAATCAATAAACGCACCTTGTTTTTCATCCCAATAAATATCATTGATTTTTTGCTTCAGATTTTCAGCTTTTGACAGGTAAATATTGTTGTCAATATCTAATACTTCAGCGATTTTTGCTATTTGTTCATAAGTGTGAGCAAACAACATTTGAAGAGCAGAAACAATGCCTAATTTGGCAGTATCAGCCCAATCAATAAATACCCAATCCGAAGAGTGTTTTATATAAAATCCGTTATTGTCACAATGTGACTCCAAAAATTTCAACATTGTTACTATTCTTGGCCAAATACTTTTTATAAAATCATAGTCTCCAGTATGAAAATAATAGTCATAGATACTACAAATCCAATACATGCTATAGTCTGGAATGGTGTTAATGTTTTGTCCAATAGGATCGTTACCACGCAAACCAATAATAGTTCTCTTGACTGTGTCTACATCAAAGAAAGAATAGTAGTTTACGTAATAACTTTGATATGCATCACCGCTCCAAAGCCATCCATCTCTTTTGATTCCATCAAGAAAGCCTTCACGCATGTTAAGAAGGAGAGTGTATTCACAAGCATCATATACTTTATTGATTTTTTCATCTTCGCATCTAAACATAGCTTTGTTTTTTATGTCAAGATGTTCATAGTCACATGAAATGTCATATGAAATGCCTTTGTCATCTTCAATGAAAATATATCTAAAAGCACGTTTTTTGAAAGTGATAGAATTTTGAGATAAATCAATGTAGTCAAAAATGTAAACTATTGATTTATCAGCGAGTGCCTCTTCTTCTGACTCTCCATATTTTATGAGAATTTTCTTTTGAACATTAGGCGAAATATTGTCAATATGAATTAATCCATAAGTCTCTTTTCCAAAATCAAAAAGAGTGCCGTTTTCATAAGTTTTTCTGGATATAGGATATATTCTGTCATATACAAAAAAGAATTTTTCAACGTCATCATCAATTCTAGTATAGTGCTCATTGCATCCGCAAGGTAAGTCATCTTCAGTTTGAGAATATGAAGCACATAGCCAGGTTTCATTAGAAGCAAATTCATTTCCAAATACAATAACTGAAGGTATACCACCCATTTTTTGCAATGATACAATAACCATGTTTTCGCCAGGCTCTAGAGTGATTTTTGTATCCAAATTGTATTTTGTTGCCTTGCCGTTATGTCTTACTTCGACATTTCCTAAGCAATTAGCATGGCATTTTATTTCTTCGCTAGTATCAATTGTGGCTTTCTTATATAATTTAACCATAGAGTGAGGCTGACCAGTGCGCCATAGTGGCAAATAAGATTGAACTCCAAATTGCTCTCGACGCATATTTTGTAGAGAAGTGTGATATATTTCAAAATCACCAAAGTGCCAAATCCATTTTGAATTACTCATAAAAATACCTTAGAAAATAATTAGTTTATGCACTTTATTATACTAACAAAATACTCTTTTTACAACAAGTAAACGAATTTTGTTTAGCAAGTCAATTTTATATGTAAAATACTTTTCCATTGACTTATCTTGAAAAATGGGTTAAATTACACACATATATATTATTTATTTCTAAGGTTAAAAATGATTACTATAAAGAACAATAAAAAAGAATTTGTTGTATTGAACTTAACCGATCCACAATTGAGTTTTTCCGATTGGGATGATGAACATACTGGTGGCAAGATAGTTAAATACACTATTGCGGAATTAGTGAAAAGAGTAAAACCTGACCTTATTACCGTTACCGGAGACTTGGCATGGGCTGGTAGTTTAACTTCATATAAGAACTTAGCAACCGAGTTGGAGAAGACTAATACACCTTGGAGTGTTGTATGGGGAAACCATGATAACCAAAAAGGACCGGAATGTGTTAAAGATACAATTGAAATATATAAACAGTTTCCTCATTTTACTTATGAGTCGGGAAATCCTTCCATGGGTGATGGTAATTATGTTATTCTCATTGAAGACTCAAAAGATAAAATTGCATTAATAATGCTTGATTCACATGATAGAGAAAAACATATAAAAGAAGATGGTGAGGTCGAAAATGCTTGGGCAAGACTTTGGCCATGTCAGTTGGATTGGTATGAAGATACGATACAATCATTGAAAAAATGTGGATGCAATGAATCAATTATGATGTTGCACATACCAATTTATGCATACAGAGATGCATTTAAAGCTGCATTCAATAAAATTGTTCTTGAAAAAGAAATGATTGATAAAGAAAGTTATAACGGAACTTATTGGAATGATGGCTATAAAGATTCTTTTGGTGTCTGTCATGACAATATTTGTAGTTATCCTGAAGATGATTGTGTTTTTGACTTGATTCAAAAGTATGGTCATACGAAAACGGTTGTGTGTGGTCATGACCATGTAAATAACTGGGTTATACAGTATAAAGGTGTCAAGTTTGTTTATGGACTAAAAACTGGGTCTGGTTGTTATTGGGAACCAAGTTTAAGCGGAGGTACCGTCATAACAGTTAGTGATGGTACAGTTAAAGATATTCATCATGAATTCAACTACATTCGTTTTCGGTTCCTGCGCTTTT
>JAKSVJ010000147.1 GCA_024408015.1 Clostridia bacterium | reverse complement strand
GATAGTTTATATCGGCTAGTTGCCCCAAGACAAGAATTATGGAGGAATTGCACGACTGGTTTTATTTCAGAAGAAAAATACCATTTCTACAAAAAATAAAATATCTAAGTTTGAAAGAATAAATAAAAGCCCTTAAAAATGATTTTAGGGCTTTTTATTATTCAAGTGGCATAATTCTACTCAAAACCATTTAAAAGGGCTTAAAATAACTATTAAAAACTTTCGTTTTAATTATCAAGATATAAAAAGTTATTGGTAGTATGTCAGTAACTCATACTCGATTCCATCAAATTTGACTATTTTATTTTACTTCATTTTTAGCGGCAAACAAATCATTTAATGCTTCAGTCATGGTTGGATGAGTGTAAATTTTGTCACGCAATAATGTGTAAGGCAAGCCTACTTCAATCGCAAGACTTATGAGATTAATTGTTTCATAAGATTCTTCTGCGTAAATTGTAATACCAAGAATTTTGTCTGTCTCTGGATCAACCAAAGCTTTGAGTAAGCCTTTAGACTGATTCAAGACAGCTGATTTTGGAATGGCTGTCGCAGCAAGTTTGAAGAGACGGTAATCGATGCCCGCTGCTTTAGCATCTTTTTCATTAAGGCCAACTTTAGACAAGGCAGGTGTGATAAAAACAGAGGTTGGTACATTTTTGCGGTCAGACAGACTCCGCTTACCATCTCCATAAAGGTTATTACTTACAATACGGAAATCATCAAGGGAAGTGTAAGTAAATTGTAAACCGCCATGCACATCCCCAAGTGCCCATACATTTTGAACAGTGGTTTCAAGTTTATCGTTGACCACAATTTCTCCACGTTGACCAAGTTGAATATTAGTGTTTTCAAGTCCAAGTCCAGCAGTATTGGGTTTGCGACCTGTTGCAACCAAAATTTTATCTGATAAGATTGAAACTTTTTTGCCTTCTTTATTTATTATTTCAACGCTATTGTCAGTAATAGCATCAATCTTCACGCCAAGCTTAAAGATAATCCCCCTAGATTCAAGGTCGGAACGAACCAACTTCGAAATATCTTCATCATCACGAGGAAGGAAGTTATCGAAAATATCAAGAACTGTTACTTTTGATCCGTAACTTGCAAACATTGAAGCAAATTCAAGACCAATATAACCAGAACCAATAATCGTCAAATGTTCAGGAAGCTGCTTCAAATCCATTAATTCAGTTGAAGTCACAACATTTCTACTGTCCACAAGTCCGGGAATTGGTGGCAAGACAGGTGTCGCGCCAGTATTGATAAAGATACGTTCGCCAATTAGTTGTGCAATGACTTCACCCTCAGAATCCATCACTTCGATTTCGTGATCAGAGACAAATTTTACTTTGCCATCAATAACTTCAGCTGATGCTTCATCCGCAATCATGTGATAATTTTTTAGATTCAAATTACCTGTAAGCATTGCTTTTTTTTCTGCAGCTTCTGTGAATTTCAAACCTTTTTCACCGTTGACAATCAAAAATTTTGATGGAATACAGCCGATGTTGATACAAGTCCCACCATACATTAGAGTTGATTGTTCAATAATGACAACACTTTCTCCTTTTCCAGAAAGGAATTTGGCCAAGGTCTTTCCACCTTTACCAAAACCAACAACGATATTTTTTACGTCTATTTTTTTCATTTAAAAATCTCCAAATTTTAGTTTTGAACTAACTTATTATCCACGATAGATTTACCACGGAAGTCAACAATCATGAAATTATTTGAAATCGTATCCCAGTCGGTCTTGAGTGTCATCAGATTCAATGAGCCCTCGTGTCTCACTTTCAAGTCATGTTCATCCCAGAAAATCTTGCCCCAGTCTTGGAAATAAATGGAACCAAACTCAGATTCCATTTTCCCATCAAATGTTCCGGGAGTTGTTCCCTTATCTACTGCAACCAAACGCCAACGAGAAATACCACCTGCGCAAGCATCTACTTCAGTGTTTGTTTCACTCAAAGTGTGGTTAAAGTCTAGCGCTAAGTCCACAGCACCGAAGCTTTTAATTTTTTCAGTAGCTAGTTCATCAAATATTATTTTCATTTAATTTGCCTGTTTACCTATTGCTTCAAAGCTCTTCAAGAACTTTTGCTGTACTCATGGTGCGATCTGCAACAAATCCAAAATTTGTTATTGCTGCATCATAGGCTTCTTGACCAGGTGCTCCTGTAGCGTCAGCTGCAACGTGAACGTGAAAACCTGATTCTACGAGTTCACGCAAGTGTGAATCCACACAGAGATTTGCGTTCATTCCAGCCAAGATAACAGTATCAATGCCGTTTTTACGGAGTTGAAGCGCCAAGTCATTTGATTCGGGACCGAAGATTTTGTGGGGGCTTGTGATGATAGTATTTTCATCCAAGTAAGGTTTGAGTTCCTCCACGAAGTCTGCTCCTGAACCTTTCACTGTTTCTTGATACTGGTGTTCACGATGGAACATTTTATTATTCAACATCATTTGTTCGCCTTGACCACCAAATTTCCAGTTTTGGTCATGGTCGTAAAAGTAATGTGGTGAAATAAAGATTTTATAGCCTTTTGCTTTAGCATGTTTGAAGAGTTCTGTAAGATTCTCAGTGGTATGATATTTTCTGAGGATATCTTTTGTTAGACCATAGCCTGCACCTTTTGGTTTGAGGAATTCGACTTGTGGGTCTGTAACGACGAATGCTGTATTTTTGTTATTGAACATTTTGTTCTCCTTTAAATATAAAATTTTTATGATAATTCTGCAATGAGTTGCTTAAGTATCCCCTTACCAAGAACGTCTATGAATGTTTGACAACTTTGCCATCTTTTTTGAACATCGGCAATGGGATATTCTCTCCGAATCGCATCGGCCTGCAAAATCTTGACCTTTTCTTTAGATTCAACTGCTGACATAAAGATTTACGTCGTATCACAGCAGTAGGCGGGGCAGAACCTTATCCGATAACTATCATATCCAATTTTTTCATTATTTTTCTCCCACTTTTTCAAAACTAGTTTTTAATAAATCAAAATTTGATTCCAGAGCATTTAAATCTTGAGTCACTTTCAATAGTAGAAGACTTCCTTGAATTTGAGCAATAATTGCATGTGCTGCAGGAAGATTTTGTTTCACCAGCAGTCCTGTTAAAGCTGATAGATTTTCCGCAATTTTTTTTTGTAAATCTGAAAATAGTTGTTCAAGAGGTTTTCTAAAATCCTCATCTAGGGCGGAAAGCTCAATAACGAGATTACCTACAGGACAGCCGTAGTATATTTTTTTTTGCGCATGATCACTGTAAATCCAATCCAGCATCTCTTTCAAGTTTGCCAGTGGACTTTCATCTCTCGATAGGATTCCATTTAGCAAATGTTTTTGCCAAATTTTAACATGATTATCAATTACTGCTAGGCTAGCTTCTTTCTTTGAACCAAAGTAATAATAGAATTGCCCTTTGCCTGTCCCAGTTTCATCTAAAATATCATTAATAGAAGTCCCTGTATAACCTTTTTTATATATAAGCTGTTCTGTAGCCGTCAATATCTTTTCTTTCGTATTTCTCAAGTTGTACACCTCCATATTTTTAGAAACAAATGGTTAGATTAGATTGTATCTAACAACATTGTTTTGTACCACTTGGTATAATTATATTAACATCTTCTTTTTTGAAATACAAACATTTTGTACCGAATAGTACAAAACATATCATTAACTGTGTCCTAGTATAAAAAATGATTTTGTTGTTGAACCTTATCCTTTTGATAGATTTCAGTTATTTGCATAGCATCAGAAGCAAAATTTAAAACTTTGCAACAGAACCATAAAATTTAATCTCATCTTAAAATGCATTATAGGGCACCTCTAAAAACAAACGCAACTAATAATTTTAGTTGCGTTTGTTGTGGTATTCTTTTAACTTTGATTAAAGCTTTGTATCAGTAAGATGTTTTAATCAACTCTAGTCTATCCAAATGACCCACGTGATGCGACGAAGGTTACACCAGCCGGTGTACCGACGGTACCAGGTTATACAGC
>JAKSVJ010000146.1 GCA_024408015.1 Clostridia bacterium | reverse complement strand
TATATCCGCTGCCTTCATACTTGATGTGTGGCATCTTGGCGATATGGCGTTTGATTGTTCTAAGTCCCTTCCCAGACAATAAAGCAAGCTCTTCGGTGGTTATTTTAGGACGAAGAATCAACTGACTCTCAATCCATATATCAAGGTTAACATCTTGGGCATCACCTTGAGTATCACCTTGAGTATCATCTTGAGTGCCACCTTGAGTGCCATCTTGAGTGCCATCTTGAGTGCCATTCGGTCTCGGGAATGTGACGATTACGAAACCGCCCTCAGATTTCCATGTAGGTTCGGCAACACCTGCTTTCCTGCAAGCATCTATTATTCGGCCAGCACCAGACCCCCAATTCTCTAAAAATGTAGTCTTGTACAGCATTTCTGCAATGATAGGATTGTATGGATAGGAAAGGTGTGGCAGTTTGATAGTTTCAGGTGTTAACTGTGGAGGCAGGGAGCCTGGATTAGAAATTTCCACTCGGTCGTCGTAGATTGCAATTCCAGGCGTGAGATTATACTTCTCCATCTGACGGTGGCAAAGACAGTTGACCAATGCTTCGCGCAGTGCCTCGGCAGGGATTTCCAAATGCTCTTCCCTTGTGAATCCCTTTATCTCATCGCTCTGAGGCAACCATTTGAACAGAAAAGACATACCTGCATCAAGCAAATCGAAGAAATTACCCTCTGCACGCATATTGTCAAGAAAAGCATTCTTGTCATTACCTCTAAACCTGGCCAAACGCAAACGAAATTGAGTGTAGCTACGAGTATTGGTCGAGAAAAGCATTGCGGCAGCATTGTTAGGTTTGTTGTCGTCAGTCAAAAGGTTCATCTTGGCAAGAATTGTTTCCAACGGTTCTGTCAAGGCTGAAGGAGCCATGCGTCCACGTTCAACACCAAGTCTGACAGAACCACGAATACGTTCTTCATACAAATCTGAGATTGAGATTCCGTCCGCATTCTGACGTTCCCAGGCATTGTTTTTCGGTTTGGCAGCATTCAACCTTTCCACGAACATCTCACGCGGCATCTGTTGGGTTGTGCTTTCCACCCTGTAATATGGACAGCCTTTATAAGTGTAAGGTTCCTTGCCCCACACCCAACTGTCCAGATGCAATGCTATGACTTTATTGCCCGGATGTTCCGGCACATCAACATATTCGACTGTAACATCTATTGCAGGCTCGATGTCACCAAGTGCATTTGCAATTTCGCGCTGAGTGTTGTCTGTCACTTCCTGACCTATGACTTTCAGCGAAGTTGGTGTAATGCCAAAAATAAGCCATCCTCCAGATGTGTTCAAAAAAGCACATGCAGAATGCATAGCATCCTTTAGTTCGCCAGTGGTCTTCTTCAGTTCCAATTGCTTATGTTCGTTTCCGACAATAAGTCTCTTTATATCATCTACTTTCATAACAATTTATCTATTAGCTATTCAAAGTGTTCAATCAAAGAACAGTCCCAATGATTTTAGAACTGTTCCAATGATTATGACATTGAATTATAATTCTTCAGATAAGAGTTTCAGAGTCATTTCAACGTAATCCCGTGCTTCAGAGGTTGATAATGCTTTTTCTGTATATGTTTCTCTTTCTTCTATTGACCCATGATGTCCTCTCCATGAAATATCCACTAATTGGTTAAGTTTGTCAATTACCTGTGGTTTGTCATTATTAACGAAATTACATGAAGAGTTTTTAAGTTCCGCTACAATTTGACCAAATGTTGCTTCTGGATTTTTGATATAGAGACAAAATTTTAATTTTAAGAATGTTTCAAGCGAAATTCTAATAGCATTGACTGCCTCCTCTTGTTTTTCTTCAATTGGGGTATCGATAAAAGCCTTCATAGACAATAATGACTTATGATAATTATCAAGCCATTCCTTTTTGATTTGATACTCTCTAATATATGACTTATACCCATCATGCATTATTTGCAGAACTTTTTTATCTTGTGTTCCTAAAGACTTCCTACCGTTAAGTTCGACAAGAAAATGAAGATTATGACTCAGGACTATCACTTGTTGACATTTCTGATAAAGAAGGCATAATTGGTGAATGGTTGCATTTCGTCGGTTCAAATCAAGGCTAGTTAATGGATCATCGAATACAATGATTTTTTGTGCAAGATTTGAATCCAGTTGTAGTTTTGCCAAAAAGAAACTGAAAGCAATTGTGTTCTTATCACCTTCACTTAAAACATTTTTGAATGACTTGTTACTAAATCCGTCTTGTTCAATAGGTGTTCCATTAAAAGTCAGCGTGTAATTTAAGTTAGCCTCCTTTGCTCGTCCTTTATAACCACCATCCTTTATTTCGGAAACAAGGAACTTTGTATGAAAAACATCTCTTAAATATTCGTTTA
Source organism: Clostridia bacterium (assembly GCA_024408015.1). Lineage (GTDB taxonomy): Bacteria > Bacillota > Clostridia > Oscillospirales > CAG-272 > RGIG6816. The sequence goes on along the minus strand of JAKSVJ010000146.1, from coordinate 1,656 downwards.
TCTTGCTTCCGTATTGCGAGAACAATGTGTTTGATTGTTCTTTCTGATCTTGTTGGAATTTACGATTAATCTTATTCCATATATCGATATGTCTTTTTGTTGTTTGAGCCAAGGAACAAAGTTCTTTCAATGGTGCTTCATAACGTGACTTGGTTAGCTGAAGCGAAGCCAACTCTTTTTGTACATCACTGAGATTACGAATACCATTTTTTAAATCCGTAATTTTTTCATTGACTTTCTTTACAAATATATTAATATTTTCTATTGACTCACCACAATCATGCAACTTAGAGGTTAATTCATTTAGTACATCAGTAGGTATAGTGTTCAGTGGATTTATTTGTTTTTCACTAAGTAACGATTGAATTTCAGCAAAATAATGTATTATTTTTTCTTCGTCTAAAACCAAATGAGGCAATTCCTTATCTTTTTCTATGTAACCATGCCAAAACTCTAATGTTTTTTTTATCTCATTGTATGAACTTTTAATTTTTGTAATAATATTTTCTACGTTGATACTTGATAACTTTTGCAATTGGGATTTTATCGATGTAAACGCCTCTTTATAACTTTCATTGAAATATTGATTATATCCTTCAATTAGATTTATTCCAGTAATATTCGAACCACAATATGGACAGCGTTTAGTCTTGTTTGCATAATCCAACCCAGTATGCAACCAATTTGATGCGTTGCTTAACCCCGTTCCCTCAAGTTCTTTTATGCGACTGTTTACTAAATCTAAATATGCTTTTCCAATTCCGCCAATTGTCAAGTCAAATAACCTTTTTAGCTCTTCAAAATCAATAGCAGGCAATTTAACATTGATATCAAAAAGGTCAGAATGACTAACTATAACATTATTATCCTGTGCGACTTTTAATTCCTGCATTTTATCAGAAATCTTTTGCTCAATATCTGCATCATAAGGAATGCCAATAACATCATCAACATTCGGGTTATTGGTTTTTGCTTGTATCTTTTGATATATATTTGACAAATCATTGTTAGTTTTTTCAATTAAGCCCTTAACTCGTTCAATTTTTGCTGCTATCTTAACACCTTTACTACCAAGAACAAATTGATACAAATGTTTTCTATGATCAGAGCTTATCTGAAAACCAGTATAGACATTTTCTGCAACAAAATGAGCATCAAATACAGATATTTCCGGAATAGGATTATTCCACTTGGTTCCATTGTAATTATGAAATTTATTAGCGTCATCTTTAATAGACACAGAAGGATTTTCAGTAGTTCCTATACGTTTGTGGTTATTGATTATTTCTGGATTATTAGTGGAAAGTGAATGTAATATACAAGATAGAGTAGTTTTTCCTGCTCCATTATCTGCATATATTATATTCATTTTTTTCAATGTAACATCACCTGATGCTTGATAATTTTCATAGTTGCCTATGTTTTTAATATGTTCTATTTTACTTATCATAAGCTGATATATTAATTTTAGTCTTCAATTTTGAAGTTGTCGTATTCTTCTCGGGTTATTGGTGTCTGTGGGTCAACAATCAATACTTCATCGTAGGTTAGGTTGTAGAGGTGGTAAACTATGTGGTCGATTTTGTTTTCAAAATCATTATAGGTAGGTTCTATTAATTCATAAATTCGAGTGGAAGCCGTTCCGTTAGAGTCAAT
>JAKSVJ010000145.1 GCA_024408015.1 Clostridia bacterium | reverse complement strand
CTGATATTCTAAAATGCTTTTTCATTTATCACCGTACGTATGGTTTACCGCTTACTGACAATTTAAATTAAGACTTAATTTAACTAAAAAAGCCCGACAAAATGTCGAGCTTAAATTTTTAGTTTACTGTGCATTTACTACTTTATTTGTTTTGTCACTTTTTCTTTTTGCAAGCCATACTTTTACAGCAAGATAAGCGCCAATAACAATAGCTGTGCCGATTATTGTAATTATCCAGTTGCTATATTTGAAATCTTCAGGAGGGAATGGTGCATTGTAGATATCATGCCAGTATCCACCAATCCAACAAATTGTTTCTGCGATCATATAGTGAAGTGCGAGAATGTGTAATGAAGCTTTTCCGACAAATGAGAATGCGTTCTTAATAAACCCAATTCGTTTTAAGAAATAACAAATTACAACAAGTACAAAAAGTAGCATAAAGCCACAAAGTGTAGTAATTGGAACACTAATACAACCAAATTGACCCCACTTACCATATTGCAATGCGTAACCTGTATATTCATAAAAGATGTTTGTGACAGTAAGTCCAGCAAGACTAACTATAGTGCATACAATAATAAAAGCGATATGATGTGCTTCCAAATCGAACATTTTGACTTCTTTGAGTAAGTTTCCAATCATTAAAACAGATGCAAAACCGAAAATGTTAATCAAAATGAAATAGTATGGTACATTTGAGCCGAATGTATCTGCTACTGTATGTTGGATGTCAAAATAGTGTAATGCAGTGGCGATTGCCATAAGTATAGCTGCCGCGCCAATACGAAAAGCAACGTGTTTCTTTTCTAACAAACGATATAGTGGAATAAACAAGCAAAATGCTGTAAATAGTTCAATGACAAACCAAAATGGAACAAAACCGTATACCATGCTATTTGCTGTTATTTGACCGAGTCGTATGTTCCATTGGTCGAGTCCTAAAAAGTTTGTGATAGTATTGTCTAAGAACCATATGAATGGCCTATGTTCAATTATGATATATCTCAAAAAGTAAACTGCTGTATTAAAGACACCGAACTTGAGAATTGTCACAATCAATTGTTTGAACTTGTTTGTAATATCTTGGATAATTGTACCTTTTGGTGAATATACGTATCCAGAAGATAAGAAGAACAAGAGCATAGTAGCTTCTGCAAACATCATGATTTTAGTAGAAGGACCTTGTCCTGACACTGTAAGTCCGGTTATTTCGCTTATATGTTGCAAGCAAACCATCACTATGCCAATGCCCTTAATCATGTCAAGTTCTTCAATTCGCTTCTTTTTTGTAAGAGTATTGTCCATGTTATTTTCCTTTATGAAAAATTAAAAAGGCAAGGGAGACTAAAATGTCTTTTGCCTTCATGAAAAACATATCATACACAATGCCAAAAGTCAAGAATTTTGGTGTTTTACAAACGTTTGATGTCTTTGAAAAAATGTAAAAAAAGTAATGAATTAACTGAATGATTTGCGTCTCGAGTTAATCGTGATTGTCCAAATTAACTACTTTTTGGACCTTTTGACGCTCTAATCCTTTAATAAATGTAAGGGAAGTGAAATCCCCATGTTTTCCCATCATTTATTAATCTAAAAAAGCCCCGAGATTTATACAATTGTATAACAAATGGGAATAAAAAATATATATAAGCAAGTTCTTAATATATGGCGATGGACAAATAATTTTTCAACTTTAAAATGGCAAATATCAGTTTTGTGGTCTTAAAATGTACGTGTGTAAAGCGAGAAAGAAAACACAAAAAATGGATAAAGATTTTGCTATTTTCCGAAACAAAACTTTAGAACAACCACTGTTTTTTTTAAAAAAACAATAACGACCAATTTTGCGAGAAAATGGATATGAAAGATATATAATTCTAAAAAGCATTGATATTGCTCGCAATTCGGACTTTTTTGGGCCTTGGAAAACGTGGCTAAATTTACTAAAAAAAGGTCGCACCTGGGAAAGAACATATCCGACCTTGATTACATGTAATAGGTCGTGTATCCTATTAGTGTTGAAGCGCTTAACACAAAAATCAAAATTAAAATTGTAAGATTCTTGATATGTTGATATAATACAAATAAGGATCTTATTTGGAGGAATTCATGAGTAAAGTATACACAGACAAACTTGGCGTAAAGTATTCATTTAAGACAAATGGTTTTTGTGATGCAATGGAGAAGTTTAGAACAGAACATGCTGCAAGATATAAAAGCACCACGAGTGTAATGGAATATCTTGCCGATAATCTAGATTTATCTGTTGATGCAATTAAACATTGGAAAAACGGTCACAATGGTCCAAGTGATTTTGAGACAATAGAAAAAATAGCTGATCTTCTTGAAGTTGATGTAAAACTCATTGCACGAAAATCGCATCGAGACATGGATTTGTATCCAGATATGAGTGAAGAAAGTATAGAAGTAGTTAGATATGTCTATAATAAAATATTGGAAGTTTATGCTGACTATCTCTCAAGATTTGACCAATATACAGATGATAAAACTCAAAATGACGAAATAGATAAGAAGAGCTTTGCAAAACTTTCATCTGACCTATTTAAAATACATGGGTATATCTTTGGACACAGTTGTTCTTTGTCATATTTTGATCGTTGCAAACTGCAAAAGATTCTTCATGAAGCTGAACTTTTTCCGCTTGGAAACAGTGATTTGCTTGATGAAGATTTGTGGGGATCTAACTATATGTCAACAGGACTTCTTGAAAGTGTAAAAGTTGTTTTATCCACAAACTCTAGAGACGAAGCCATAAAGAAATTAAATTTCCAATACATCATGTATGAGGAATCAGCTGCAAACGATCTTCTTTATAAATACGAAGATGTTCCAGACGAACTATATTCTGAATATGATCAACTTGATCTATCATTTTATAAAAGCAAACCTGACCTTAGCAAATTCCATGTTAAGGAACCTGCAGATAAAAACATCATTCCTGTAAGATTTATTGCTTTACAAATTGTGTACAAGTTCCTTCATGGTATGTTTGGCATATTTTTTCCACAATGTGGTTTTGGTGGTTCATATACAGCACTAGAAATACTTGAAGATATGGTAGCTGAAAGAGATTTAGGAAAGAAGAAAGGTGAATGAAAAATGAAAGAGATTAAATGTCCTAAGTGTGGAGAAGTATTTACTGTTGATGAATCAGGTTATGCTGAAATTGTAAAACAAGTAAGAGATAACGAGTTTGATAAAGAACTCAAAAGAAGAGAACAAGAACTAAGTTTAAAATACGAGAATGAGCGCAAAATAGCCCTTATGGAGAGCGACAAAGCTCATGACAATGAAATGTCAAAGAAAGACAGCAAGATTGAAGACAAAGACCGTGAAATTGAGCGTCTAAAAGCAATTATTGAAAACAATGCTGTTTCAAATAAATTGGCTATAAACGAAGCTGTAAGTGAAAAAGAAAAAGAACTCTCACTTAAAGTTACTGAAATTACAGAACTTAAAGGAAAGCTCTCAAATCAATTAACAGAAAGCCAGCTCAAAGAATCATCACTTAAAGAGCAATATGAAGAGAAACTCAAGATGAAAGACGAGCAAATTGAATACTACAAAGATTTCAAAGCTCGTCAATCAACAAAGATGGTTGGAGAAAGTCTTGAGCAACATTGCCTAAATCAATTCAATCAATTGAGAATGACAGCATTCCCAAGTGCATATTTTGAAAAAGACAACGATGCAAAAACTGGAAGCAAAGGTGACTTTATTTTCCGTGAAGCATCAAATGATGGAACAGAATTCATTTCAATCATGTTTGAGATGAAGAACGAAAACGAAACAACAGCAACAAAACACAAAAACGAAGATTTCTTAAAAGAACTCGACAAAGACAGAAGAGAAAAGAACTGCGAGTATGCAGTACTTGTATCTCTTCTTGAGATGGACAATGACTTGTACAATAACGGAATTGTTGATGTATCATATAAGTATCCTAAAATGTATGTCATTAGACCACAATTTTTCATTCCTATGATTACACTTTTGAGAAATGCAGCACTCAATTCTCTCCAGTATCAGAGAGAAC
>JAKSVJ010000144.1 GCA_024408015.1 Clostridia bacterium | reverse complement strand
TCCTTTCAAAGCAGATCTCGGCAGACCGGAGAGAGATAATGTAATTGACGGATATATCAACTGTAATGAAGAAGATGTGACAGCTGATGGAATCTGGGAAAAGTACTTCACTAAGAAACCAGAACCATTTACAGCTGAAGAAAAGAGAGAATACCTTGATAGCTTATCGGGAGTATCACTTGGATCTGATGCTTTCTTCCCATTTAGTGATAATATTGAAAGGGCAAAGAAGAGTGGTGTAAGCTATATAGCTGAACCAGGCGGCTCAATTAGAGATGACGCAGTAATCGATTGTTGCAATAAATACAATATGGTTTGTTCATTCACAGGAATGCGTCTATTCCATCATTAATTAAGTCAATTTTTCGAGGTGTCATATGAATATATTGGTTGTCGGTGGTGGCGGAAGAGAGCATGCCATCATTAAGAAAATCAAAGAAAACAAGTTGGTAAATACAATTTACGCATTGCCAGGAAACGGCGGAATTGCTAAAGACGCTATATGCGTTGATATAAAAGCTACAGATATTGATGGAATTGTGGATTTTGCCACTAAAAACAACATCGATTATGCAGTTGTAGCTCCAGATGATCCACTTGTTCTTGGTGCTGTTGATAGATTAAATGAAAAAAATATACCATGTTTTGGACCTAAAGCCAATGCGGCAATTATAGAAGGAAGTAAAGTTTTTTCAAAAGAATTGATGAAAAAATATGGAATTCCTACTGCTAAATATGAAGTGTTTGATAACATGGATAAAGCTCTTGAATATATTAAGACTGCACCTATTCCTACAGTTATCAAGGCAGATGGTCTTGCACTTGGTAAAGGTGTTATAATCGCAATGACTCGTAAAGAAGCAGAAGACGCTATTGTATCTATGATGCAAGATAAAGTTTTCGGCAAGAGTGGGGACCACATTGTCATTGAAGAATTTTTGGAAGGACCTGAAGTGTCAGTACTTTCATTCACAGACGGTAAGACTGTTGTTCCAATGGTTTCATCAATGGATCATAAGCGTGCTTTTGATCATGATGAAGGTCTCAATACTGGTGGTATGGGAACAATTGCTCCAAACCCATGTTATACTGCTGATGTTGCAAAAGAATGTATGGAAAAGATTTTTATTCCTACAATGAATGCAATGAATGCAGAGGGAAGAACATTCAAAGGATGTCTATATTTCGGTTTGATGATTACTAAAGATGGTCCAAAGGTTATTGAATACAATTGCCGTTTTGGTGATCCTGAAACACAGGTCGTATTACCTTTATTAAAGACAGACCTTCTAACAATTATGCAGGCAGTTACAAATGAAACTTTATCTGATTTGAAAGTTGAGTTTTCAACAGGTAGTGCTTGTTGTGTCGTTATGGCATCAAAAGGTTATCCTGTAAAATACGATAAGGGATTTGAAATTAATATTCCAGATGAAATAAGCAATTCGGTTTATGTTGCAGGAGCTTCAACTAAAGATGGCAAGATGGTAACATCCGGAGGTCGTGTTCTTGGTGTGACAGCTACAGCAGACACATTAAAGGATGCAATAGCAGCAGCTTATGAAAAAGTAGAGAAGATTTCTTTTGATAATGCCTTCTATCGTCATGATATAGGTGCAAAAGCTATGAAAATATTGGAGGAAAGATAATGGTATATCGCGTTTATGTTGAAAAGAAAAAAGAGTTAGCTAATGAAGCTAAAGCTCTTTTGAATGACGCTAGAACATTACTTGGTATAACATCACTTGAAGATGTTAGAATTCTTAATAGATACGACGCAGAGAATATATCAGCTGATTTGTTTAACTATGCCAAAAGCACAGTTTTTTCTGAGCCTCAGTTAGATATTGTTTATGATGAAATAGAGAAAGACAATTCTATTGTATTTGTAACAGAATATTTGCCTGGTCAATTTGATCAGAGAGCAGATTCTGCAGCTCAGTGTATTCAGATTATCTCAACAGGTGATCGTCCAACTATTCGTACTGCAAAAGTATATATGCTATATGGAAAAATTTCAGAATCTGAAGTATCTGAAATAAAGAAGTATGTAATTAACCCTGTTGAAGCACGTGAGGCTTCTAATGATAAATTTGAAACATTAAAAGCCGAATATGATATTCCAACAACTGTTGAAACATTAACCGGTTTTATAAATCTTACAAGAAGTGAACTTGAAGATTTTGTAAAGAAATATGGTCTCGCTATGGATGCTGACGATATTGAATTCTGTCAGAAGTATTTCATAGAAGAGAAACGTGACCCAACAATAACTGAAATTCGTATGATTGACACATATTGGTCAGACCATTGTCGTCATACAACTTTCCTTACAACAATAGATGATGTTGAGTTTGAAGATAAATTGGTTGAAAAAGCTTTCAATGAATATTTGGAAGTTCGTAAATCTTTGGGTAGAACAAAGCCTATATGCTTGATGGATATAGCTACTCTCGCTGTTAAAGAACTCAAAAAAGAGGGAAAACTTGATAAGTTAGATGAGTCAGAAGAAATAAATGCTTGTACAGTAAAGATGGATGTTGTAGTTGATGGAAAGAAAGAACCATGGCTTCTTCTATTCAAAAATGAAACTCACAACCATCCTACTGAAATTGAACCATTTGGTGGCGCTGCTACTTGTATTGGTGGTGCAATTCGTGATCCATTGTCAGGACGTTCTTATGTGTATGCAGCTATGCGTATTACAGGTGCAGCAGATCCAACAAAGGCTATAAGCGAAACAATTCCGGGTAAACTCCCACAAAGAAAACTAGTTTCAACAGCAGCTGCTGGTTATTCATCATATGGTAACCAAATCGGTCTTGCAACTGGTATTGTTGATGAAATATATCATCCTGGTTATGCTGCTAAACATATGGAAATTGGCGCTGTAATTGCTGCAACTCCAGCAGAAAATGTTCGACGTGAAGTTCCTGCCCCTGGAGATGTTGTTATACTTCTTGGTGGTAGCACTGGTAGAGATGGTATAGGTGGAGCTACAGGCTCATCAAAGAGTCATAATGCTCACTCAGTTGAAACATGTGGTGCTGAAGTCCAAAAGGGTAATGCTCCAGAAGAAAGAAAACTTCAAAGATTATTTAGAAATAAAGAAGCTTGTCAAATGATTAAACGTTGTAACGACTTTGGCGCAGGTGGTGTATCTGTAGCCATTGGAGAACTTGCTGACGGATTAAAAATTGATTTGAACAAGGTTCCAAAGAAATATGAAGGTCTTGATGGAACAGAATTAGCAATTAGTGAATCACAGGAAAGAATGGCAGTAGTTATTGAAAAAGAGAATGTTGACAAATTCCTTGCTCTTGCAAACTCTGAAAATCTCCAAGCTGTTCCTGTAGCAGTAGTTCAAGCTGATCCTAGACTTGTCATGGAATGGAATGGCAAGAAGATAGTTGATATTTCTAGAGACTTTTTGAATTCAAATGGAGCTGAAAAGCATATTGTCATCAAAGCTAAAGCTCCAAAATTCGAAAAGAAGGAATTGGTTGGTGATTTTGAAGATAACTTTAAAAAAGTTGCTAGCGACCTTAATATTTGCTCAAAACGTGGCCTTTCCGAAAGATTTGACTCAACAATTGGCGCTGGAACTGTATTGATGCCTTTTGGCGGTGTTAATCAATCTACACCAATACAAGCGATGGTACATAAGATATCTTCAGAAAAGAAACATACAGATGATTGTTCATTCATGGCTTGGGGTTATAATCCATTTTTAATGGAACAAAGCCCATATCATGGTGCATACACATCGGTCGTAGAATCTGTTGCTAAAATGATTGCAACAGGTGCATCTTTTGAGGATACATACCTCACATTCCAAGAGTATTTTATGCATCCTGGAAAAGATGGTGAAAGATGGAGTCAGCCACTTAGCGCTTTGCTTGGTGCATTTAAGGCTCAGCTTGATCTTGGTATTGGTGCCATAGGTGGTAAAGACTCTATGAGTGGTACTTTTGAAAATATTGATGTACCACCAACATTGGTCTCATTTGCGGTAACAACTGGAAAAACTAGTGATGTTATTTCTCCAGAATTTAAGAAGGCTGGAAATAA
>JAKSVJ010000143.1 GCA_024408015.1 Clostridia bacterium | reverse complement strand
AGTCCACAAAGGGCGATTTCAAGGTTGAAATCTGTTCAAAGTGCCATCCCTTCTATACAGGCAAACAGAAGCTTGTAGATACAGGCGGTCGTGTTGATAGATTCAAGAAACGTCTTGAAGGTAAAAAAGCTTAATATAGGACTAAGTGAGAGTAGTTTCGGCTATTCTCATTTTTGTTTTGAAAAGGAGGTCATATGTCTGATTTACTAAATAAGAAAGAGTTATCTAGAGCTGTATTAGTTAAAGTTGTACCTAAAGGTGCAGATGAACATGAATACTCAGTATCTTTAGCAGAACTTGAGAACCTAGCGAAAACAGCTGGGGCTGAAGTTATTGCAACTATGGTTCAACAAAAAGAGAATCCAGACCCTGCAACATACATAGGAAGTGGCAAACTAAAAGAACTATCTATGTTATGTATAGAAAACAAAATAGACACAGTAATTTTTGACTGCGAACTCCAACCTTCAAAGATTAAAAATATCGAGGATGGAATTGGTAGAGATGTTATGGTTATGGACCGTAGCATGTTAATCCTTGATGTATTTGCACTACATGCTGTTAGTTCAGATGGTAAGCTTCAAGTTGAACTAGCACAATTGAAATATACTGTTCCGAGATTAATTGGTAAAGGAACCCAATTGTCACGTCTTGGTGGTGGTATAGGAACAAGAGGTCCGGGTGAATCAAAACTCGAAACTGATAAAAGACATGTTCAAAGAAGAATTGAGAGCCTTGAAGCAGAACTTGCGGAAATGAATAAAAACCGTGCAGTTCAAAGAGCATCCAGAGATAGATCTGGCGTGTTTAAGTTCGCTATTGCTGGTTACACAAATGCAGGAAAATCAACTCTCATGAACTATCTTACACAAGCTGATGTCTTAGTGGAAGATAAACTATTTGCAACTTTGGATCCAACAACAAGAAAATACAACTTACCGAGTGGAACATCTGTTCTATTAACAGATACAGTTGGGTTTATTAGAAATCTTCCTCATCACTTGATTAAGGCGTTTAAATCAACATTGGATGAGGTGGCTTATTCTGATGGTATTATTATTGTTATTGACTATTCAGATGAAAACGCAAAATCACAATTAGAAGTCACACAAAATCTAATCACTGAACTCGAAGCTGGAGGGAAACCAGTAATATATGTTTTCAACAAATGTGATGCTGTAAAATCATCTTTGCCAGGTGAAATTCCAGATGATACGGTGTTCATTTCTGCAAGAACTGGACAGGGAACAGAGGATTTAATAAACAAACTCGAAAAGATTGTTGGCGAGAGCAAACGAACATTGAAATTCAGCTTCCCATTAGCTCAATCGGGCTATGTTAGTCAATTGTATAAAATGGCAATAGTTCAAGATGTGGTCTACAAAAATGACTCTGTTGAAGTGGTTGCAATTTGCGACAACAAAATAGCAGGACAACTTAAAGATTATATTGTTAAGGATGACGAATAATGGATGAATTAAGAACTGTTAAACAGACATCATCTGCTGAATTTGTTGAAAAGAAATCCGTTTTCATTGGGTACACAACTTCGGTTGAAACTGAAGAAGATGCTAAAGCTTTTATTCAAGCCGTTAAGAAAAGACATAGCGATGCAAGACACAATTGTTCCGCGTATGTTTTGGCAAATGGAATAATGCATTCTAGTGACGACGGTGAACCATCAGGAACTGCTGGCGTGCCTATTTTGGAAGTTATTAAGAAAAGCGAAATAGTGAACGTTGTGGTCGTTGTTACTAGATACTTTGGTGGTATTCTTTTGGGAGCTGGCGGATTGCTTAGAGCTTATTCACAAGCTGCAAAAATGGCTATCGAAGAAGCAACGATTGTTACATATGAAAAGCTTAGTTCATGTTGTATAGAGTGCCAATATAATGACTACAATGATATTTTGTATAGACTTGGTCAGTTTAAAACATTGGTTACAAAAACTGATTATACAGATAGTGTCAAAGTATACTTTAATGTAACGAACAAACAATATGATGACGTTATAAATGAAATCAAACTTAGGTTTGAAGGAAAGTATGATGTTAAAAAAATAGATGAAATCTTCGGCATAATTTGAGCTAACAAAAAAGTTAGCTCTTTTTTTAAAATAAAAAAGGAAATTCAAAAAAATAATTGTATATTATAGTTGAATCTTTTGAAAGGGGGAATATAAATGAGAATAACGCCAGAATTTATTGAAGAACTTAAATTTAGAAATAAAATCGAAGACGTTGTTGGTGGATATGTTCAACTCAAAAGAGCTGGCTCAAACATGTCAGGACTATGTCCTTTTCATAGTGAAAAGACACCTTCATTTATTGTCACTCCTTCAAGATCAACTTTTCATTGCTTTGGTTGTGGTGCTGGCGGTGATGTAATAACATTTGTAATGCAAGCAGATAACTTGGATTATATTTCAGCTCTCGAAGTGCTGGCTAAACGTGTTGGCATGGAGATGCCAAATGATGGTACAAATGAGAACACCAATGGTCTAAAACGCTCAAGAATTTATCAAATGAATAAAGAGGCTGCAAAGTTCTTTAACATGCAGCTTAAAACGGATAGTGCAATTAATGCTCGTACATATTTGGAAAAACGTGGAATGCCAAGTGCTGCGATAACACATTTTGGTATAGGTTATGCACCAGATTCTTTTTCAGCACTCAGTAATCACATGCGCGCTTTAGGTTATACACAAGAAGAATTAAAAGATGCGTTTCTTTGTGGAAAAAGTAATAACTCCGGGAAATATTTTGACTATTTTAGAAATAGAATTATATTCCCGATTATTGATGTTACAGGCAATGTAATAGCATTTGGTGGAAGAGCTATTGGCGATGCTATGCCAAAGTATTTAAACTCTTCAGATACACCTGCATTTAAAAAGAGTAGAAATCTATTTGCATTAAATTTTGCGAGATTAACCGATAAAGATTATATGATTCTTTGCGAAGGCTATATGGATGTAATTGCAATGCACATGGCAGGGTACACTAATGCAGTAGCAACCCTTGGTACTGCTTTGACAACAGAACAAGCAAGAATCTTAGCAAGATATACAAAAAAGATTGTTCTTTCGTATGATAGTGATGAAGCCGGAATAAATGCAACAAAAAGAGCGATACCAATTTTAGAAGAAGTTGGTCTCGAAACGAAGGTTTTAACCGTTAAAGGAGCGAAGGACCCAGATGAATTCATAAAGAAGTATGGGGCCGAAAAGTTCAAGGAGTTAATTGAGGGTAGCCAATCAAAATTGGACTTCTTAATCAACACAATTCATAGAAACTATGATATGAGCCAGGATGAACAAAAGATAAAGGCTTTGAAAGACATAGTTGATAACATTTCAACTATTGAAAAAGAAACTGAAAGAAAAATTTACATAAATAAAATATCCGAAGAATTTGGTTATGATAAAAACGCTTTGTCATCTGACGTTGAACACTCAAGAAGACATAGGACAAGAGTTGAAGAGAAAAAGCAAGATCAAAAATTAGTAGCACAAACTTTTGGATATGGCGATACAATAAATCGTGATAGAACAAACAACATTAAGGCTTCAAGCACGGAAGAAGCAATTATAGGCATTATGCTTATGGACAACGCTATAACCAAGAAAGTGTTGGATGGTGTTGTGGAATTGAAAGCTGAAGACTTTATCACAGATTTTAATCGTAGAGTATTTTCTGAGATTGTCTCTGGTGAAGGCCAAAACAATATTGGCATGTTAGCACAAAAATTCACGTTCCAAGAAATCTCAAGAATTGAAACAATGCAAAATAATCGTGAGCAACTAAAAGATAACGGTTTGCTTGTTTTCAATGAATTGGTTGAGTCACTAAAAGAACTATCAAACAAACCAGATAATGACATAGATGCAATATATGAGTTGTTGAAAAAGAAAAAATAGAAAGAGAGAAATCTAAATGGCAACAAGAAAAAAGATTGATACAATCGCAATTACAAATGATGAAATGGATGCACAGCTTGATGCACAATTTGCAGGAAAAGCAAGCTCAAAGACAGTCGTAGAGGTAGAATTTTCCGACAAGAAGAATGATGTAGATAA